>JBJEBP010000334.1:0-21382 GCA_051870135.1 Candidatus Cryptobacteroides sp.
GCCAAGGGCATTGACCAAATCAACCTCAAGTTTACCCCCGAGAGTCGTATAGTAAGACGTACCCTGGTTGAAATCCCCGGCGTGGAGAAGAAGGAAATTCTTCCTTCCTACAGCATTGCGGACACTGTCCACAACCGCAGCCCTCTCAATTATACCGCCACGGCCGGCAGACTTCCCCGCCCGCTCAGGCTCAAGATGGCTGTGAGTATCATTGAAATGCATAATGGTCAGCCTCTGGGCCGGGGCCGAAAGGCAGGCTGCGAACAAGGCCGCGGAAACGGCAAAAATCAATTTTCTCATAATCAGTCAACTAGTTCAACCCTGCCATCCTCACAGTACTCGATATTCTTCCCAGCAGCAGTCAAAGACTTCACATAAGGAAGCATTGCATCAATAATCACCTGCGGATGAATATCCAGGCGGAGAGCATTCCTGGCAATGGAGTAGCCGTCACCACCATCAAGAAGGAAACTTACCGTAGCGACACCATAGACCTTTTCATCGTCAAGAGGCTCACCATTGACCTCGGCACCCAGGAGACGGCCTGAACGGGTAGCCTTGCAACGGACACCTCCAATCACCTGCCAGCCGGTCGAAGCCATCTGCTCCAGAATCACACGCACATCCCGTCCCTTGAGTTCAAGATAACACAAGTTGTTGCGGAACGGGAACATGGACAGGATATCGTCCAGAAGGACATCACCCTTCGGCATATCCACACGAATACCGCCGAAATTGGTAAAACCGATATCCACCTTCTTGCCCGAAAGTTCTGAGACGCTGGCCATCAAAGCATCAATAAACCAGTTCGACAGCGAAGATTCAGGACCATGTTTCACCATCTCACAGGTAGAATAAGCAATGACCTGCTTCACCTCCTTCATGCTCTCCTGAGCCTCAATCATAAGGGCCGCAGCCTTGGTCACGGACGATTTCCGGCCATAAACCCTGCCGGAAGGAGAATGATATCTCCCCCTGCTGACAAAGCCCATAGCCTCATCAACATTGTCGGGGCCGGATGACTTCACGCCTGTGATTCGCCCGTCCACCGGCTTCCGGCTCCAGGACAATGTCAAATCATCCTGTGCGTAGGCCGCACAAACAGGAAGCATCAGCGCAAATAATGCGGCAAAGCAGTTCATCAACTTCATAACTATTTCATTTTAAGCCACTTCAACAAATCCTTGAAGGAAGTCTTCTTGCCGAACATCAGAATTCCAATCTTGTATATCTTTGCTGAAATCCAAGCACATCCGACAAACGAAAGGATGAGGATTGCAAGGGAAAGCACCAGTTCCCAGGTCGAAACGCCGAACAGAACCCTGGTCAGCATCACCATAGGCGAAGTGAACGGGAACATTGATGCCCAGAACACCAGACCGCTGTCAGGGGACTTGTACACGAACATTGAGATGAAGAAGCCAATCATCAGCGGAATCGTGAGCGGCAGGACAAGCTGGTTGCTGTCATCCTCATTCTCGACAGCGGATCCTATAGCTGCGAAAAGCGATGCATAAAGCAGGTATCCGAACACGAAGAAAAGCACGAACACAATGATGAGCTGGGTGTAGTTGACACTCGCAAGAGTGCTCAATATCACAGTACCGGTGCTTGGTGCAGCCGGATTGGCAGCAGAAAGGGAATCCGCAGGTGCAGACGCATCCATAAGATCCTGAATATCAGGCATTGCTCCACCCGGAATCTGGCCGGTAATAGCTGTCATCTGTGCAGGGTCTCCAGCCAGGCCGGTGAGACCTGATCCTGTTATACCTCCAATAACAGCAAGTATTACAACAGTCAGGGCAATCCACATGAAGAACTGTGTCAGGGCTACAAGCGCAACTCCGATAATCTTTCCGAAAAGCAGTTCAGTAGCCTTGACCGAGGAAACAAGCACCTCAACTACCCTGCTGGACTTCTCCTCGATTACGCTGGACATAACCATTCCGCAGAACATCGAGATGAACATATAGATGATCATTCCGAGAATCATTGACAGGAACATATAAATCCCTGATTCATTGAGAGTTTCGTTTCCTGACTCATCCATCTTGTAGGACACCAGGCGGACATCCGGCTTTACCTCTGCCATTATGTCCTTGAGGCCCTCGATATCGTAAGTGCTGATTCTGTAAGCCTCGACAGCATCATTGATCTGCCTCTTGAGATCCGATGTCATATCCACTCCGAGAGGCTTGGCCGCGTATGTTGTGGCTGTTACAGTCCTCGAAACAGTGTCCAAAGCCGAAATAGACAGAAGCGCATCCATACCAATGCTGTCCAATGAAGCCTTGATTGCATCAGGGTCAGCACCAGGATACTGGGAGAATGTCATTGTGGCCGTATTCTCAAGAGCAGGGGCGACTATTCCCGACTTGTCCACGACGGCTATCTTCTTTGCCTCTTCCTTTGCCATCATCATGATGAAAGAAGGCAGCGTACAGAGCACCGCAAAGAGAATAGGCACGAGGAAAGTCGTGATAATGAATGATTTCTTCTTGACGCGGGTAAGATATTCGCGCTTTATGATAATATTGACAGTATGCAAGTTCATAAGTCTTCCCTCCATTGATTATTCGCCTTCGGTGACGAGTTTGATGAAAATGTCGTTCATTCTTGGAAGAAGTTCCTTGAACGAATTGACAGTCAAGCTGTTGCCAAGAACTGACGACAGCACGTCATTGCCGCTGGCACCACCCGATATGGACAGCACAGCAGTGTGGCGGCCGGAATCATCCTGGTCGGAAAGAACAGTGTAGAGACCCTCGACTGACTGGAGCGGAGTCTCTCCGGTGTAGACAAGCTCAATATTGTTGTTGCCGTATTTATGGCGTATCTCGTCCACGCCGCCGGTAATGACAAGCCTGGACTTGTTGATGAGTGCAATGTTGTCGCAAAGTTCCTCGACCGACTCCATATTGTGTGTCGAGAGAATAATGGTGGCACCCTCTTCCTTCAATGCCAGAATTTCCTTGCGGATAAGTTCCGTATTCACCGGGTCAAACCCGCTGAAAGGCTCATCCAATATCATCAGGGCAGGCTTGTGGACCACTGTGGTGATGAACTGCACCTTCTGGGCCATACCCTTGGAGAGTTCCTCAACCTTCTTCTTCCACCAGTCCTGGATGCCGAACTTGACGAACCATTTCTTGAGTTCGCGCTGGGCATCACGGGCGCTCATGCCCTTGAGCTGGGCCAGGTACATAGCCTGGTCTCCGACCTCCATCTTGCGGTAGAGTCCGCGTTCCTCCGGGAGATAGCCTATGCGCTCAACATCACGCTGTGTGATAGGTCTTCCGTCAAAGGTAACCTCGCCGGAATTAGGTATAGTAATCCTGTTGACAATGCGGATAAGAGTTGTCTTGCCGGCACCGTTAGGCCCGAGCAGACCGAAAATCTTTCCCGCCGGAATGTCAACGCTGACATTGTCGAGAGCGACTTTCTCGCCAAAACTTTTGCAGATATTCCTGCATTCAATCAATCCCATATCAATAAAAATGTTAGTATCATAGGAAGCCCTTTCAGGCCAGAATCCGGGCAATCAGTTCGACGAGGAGTTCATCCTGACCGGCCTCGCCGCTCGCACCGCCCTTTCCCTTGTAATCGTATTCTTCCAATAACGCAATGATACTCATACACTTGGGGAGAGGATAATTGCGTACTGCAGTATCATATTCATCCACGAAATATGGATTCACACCGAGTATTTTAGCCTTCTCCGCCCTCGGCAGGGCCGGGTTGTATCTCAATACGGAATGCAGCCTCAGAATCCGGTAGAAATGGTTGAAAAGAGGTGGTACCGCCATGGCCATCACGAATCTCGGGCCGGAGGCGATGTGGGCCGCAATCTTCAATGCCTTCCTGGAATTCTTCAATGACAGTTCCTTCGTCAATTCGAAAATGCTGTACTGCCTGCTGATTCCGACATTCTTTTCAATGTCCTCCGCAGTGACCCTTGACACGCCCTCAGGAAGGCTCTTCAGCATCTTGTCGGTCTCAACGGCTATCTTGCCCAGGTCAGTTCCCGCATATTCGCCAAGCAGGGCGGCAGCCTGAGGGTCAATGGCAATGCCCCTGGTCTTGAAATAGGAGGATATCCATTCCGGCATCTCATAATCCCGGACCTGGGGGGAATCCAGCACGAAACCGTTCTTCTGGACGTTCTTGTACAGGCTCCTTCTCTTGTCGGCAGAAGCACCGTGCATCAGGATTACGAGCACAGTCGAGTCGAGAGGTTCCGCGGCGTATGCCCCGAGTTCCTCCAATGTCTTCATATTCTGGGCCTCCTTGAGAACCACCAGACGGCGCTCCGCCATCATAGGATAACTCCTTGCATCAGAGGCAACTGTACCCGCATCGGTGTCAAGGCCATAGTAAATGGACTGGTTGAAATCCCTCTCGGTATCGCTCAATGCATTCTTTATAATCTCTTCACAAAGCAGGTCCGGATAA
This sequence comes from Candidatus Cryptobacteroides sp., assembly GCA_051870135.1. Taxonomy (GTDB): domain Bacteria; phylum Bacteroidota; class Bacteroidia; order Bacteroidales; family UBA932; genus Cryptobacteroides. Next base: position 4,453 of record JBJEBP010000334.1, read on the forward strand.
TACGGTTCGTCCCCCATCAGAAGATAGACGGGGGCGAACGAACCATTCCTTATGTCCTGAACAGCCTTGCGGCATTGTTCTTCAACAGCTGCGAAACCTTTGGCCATTAATCACTTACGATTATTCAATAGTAGTCAAAGCCTTGAGCTTCACAATGAATTCATCAGGTATGCTCTCATACTTGCTGAGGTCATCGATGAGATTCTCAGGATTGATTTCCTCAAGATATTTGCCTGCATTCCTAGGATCTTCCTTTATGAAGCTTGAGCACTGTGCCAATGCAAGGAATGAATCAGGCAGCATCATATATGAATCCACGTACTGGGCGAAGACAATCTTGACCTCAGGAGTGAGATCCATCATCCTGTGCATCAGGCCCTTCTTGCCGGAGAGAAGCTCGCGGTGAGTCTGCGCATACTCATTGAACCTGCACTCCACAACAATCTCCTCGGCAGCCGGCTTTTCAGGAAGATATACCATAACGGTGAGATTTGTGCCGTCATAGCTCCACTCAGGAGTAGTGCAACCTGTCTTGTAATCATTCTCGGCAAACCTCGAATAAGGAATCTCTATTCCATTGACAGTCACTGACTCAGGAGCATATACACCTGCGATTGCGAACTGGAGCTGCCTGTTAGGGTCAATGCCGGAGTAAGTACCCTTGCGAGGGGCTACTGTAACCCTGGTGAATGACGCATCGGAAACCTTGCTGAGCTCGGTTGTGGCATATTCTGTCTTGTAAGCCTGTGTAGCGCCATCGTCCTCATATACAGAAGTTTTACTCTCACCGTCACCAGGAGCGACGAATACCTTGAGGATATTGCTCTTCTCCTGCAATGAGGTTATTTCCGGACCAGCCATAGGGATGATTGCGCCGGCCTTTACATAGTAAGGATTCTCATTGACAGTGTACTTTAGGGTCTTCACCTGGCCGCCCTTTATGAGGGAACCGGTGGCAACATCGTACCAGTCATTTCCTGCAGGGAACCACATTGTCCTGGATGCCAGTGAGGTGGTGCTGTCGGCAGGCTGGCAGACTACAGTTGCGAGAATATCGTCGCCGAACATGAACTCCTCGTTGTAGGTGTAGGCCTCATTGTTCTCAGGATACTCGTAGTACATAGGACGGCACATTGAGATGCCCGTGTCGTATGTCTGCCTTGCGGCATTATAGATGTAAGGTGAGAGGTCATACCTGAGACGGATGGCGTCACGCATTGCATCGAAATGCTCCGGGAATACCCAGAACCTCTTCTCCATTGTCCTGTCCTTGGTGGAATGCGTCTTGAAAATCGGCGTGAACACGCCACCCTGGATCCATCTGGTATAGAGCTCAGGGTCAGTACTCTTCACACCCTTAGGCTGCATGTGTCCGCCGATGTCGTGTCCCCAGTATCCGTAGCCGACATTGGAAGCCGTGGCTGTGAACCAAGGCAGGTAGCCGAGCACTTTCCATGTAGCGTATGTATCACCGGAGAAGCCAATCTGATAGCGGTGGCTGCCTATGCCGCCCCATCTGTGATAGATGACCGGACGGCGGGCGTACATTCCCTCGCTCTCGCTCTGGCGTACCATGTCATTGAAGAAAGTATAGTTCAGCCAGAATGTATTGCTGAGCTTCGGTACATATTTGCTGAGCTTCCACTGCTGCCAGTCAAGCCACCAGAAATCGACTCCCTGACGCTCGAACGGACGGATTACGGAATTGAAGTATGCGTCCGCCCAGGCCTGGTCGTCTATACGGAAAGGAACAGGGGCCTTGCTGCCGTCGGCATTGACGTAACCCTTAGGCCCGTCATATTCGGAAGTTCTTGAGAGATAATCCTTTACAAACCTTTCGTAAGGTTCCTCGTATGGCTGGATGCCGGAAGCCGGATGGAGGTTGAGAGTAGTCTTGAGACCGAGATTGTGAAGGTCCTGGAGACAGTTGGAAGGATTAGGGAAGAGTTTCTTCTGCCAGGTATATCCGGTCCAGCCGACTCTCTGTCCGAACTCGTCCTTTGGAGAATTATTTTTGGCGAGAGTCCAGGTCTCGTGCCAGTCCATGTCGAGAACCATCACGTCAATAGGAATGCTGAGCGAACGCATCTGCTTTCCGAGGCCGACGAACTCGAAATCAGAATACTGCCAGTAACGGCACCACCAATATCCGAGAGTATATTTCGGAGGAAGAGGAATCTGGCCGCCAATCTTCACGAAGTCCGAAACAGCCGCCTTGTAGTCGTGTCCGTATGCGAACATATAGAGGTCCTGACGCTCGCCCGGTTCACGGACTCCGACCCAGTTCTTCCAGTCTGAATCCACAGGCTCGAATACGTGCCTGTCGCTCTCGTCAATGATGGCCCAGCCGTCTCGTGAGGCCACTCCCCTGTCAAATACGCTCCTGTCCGTGGTTCCGTCATTCTTGTCAAGCGTCCGGGTGGTTCCGAGGAGATTGCCGCTGTCATCCATCCCAGGATGCCAGGTCACGGTGCGGACACCTTTCTTCGCTGAAGGGTCAGCCATTGTGAACGTCACGGTGAGATTGTTTTCATCGAACTTTCCGTCGCCCGTATAGGTCAATGTCAATGCTGATGTCCTGATGGTCACCTTCTTGCCGGACTTCTTCACAGTATATTGAGGCACAGGCATTTTCCTGTTCACGATTCCCAGGGTAGCCCTGTCCTCGAACTTGCCGTCCGCAGCCCATTCCATACGGACCAAACGGTCTCCCAGCATCGTGAAACGGGCATTCCCTGCCACTACTACCGCCTTCGGGTCAGCGAGAGGGTCCTCTGTTGCAGGGGGATTGTTTCGGAGTTCCTCCATGCCGAGAAGTTCACGGACAAGAAGTGGTGCATTGGTAGTGATGCAGTCCACGCCGAAACCGATCATCGCCTTTATGTCCTGTTCCTTGTTCACGGTCCAGACATTCACGGTCATGCCGAGGTCGTGTGCCTCTGTCACCCATTCCGGATGCTTGTAAATCACATTGTAATGATAGTCAATTCCGTTGATTCCCTTCTCGTGAAGTGCTGAAGGGGCTATATCTCCATTCAGGTACTGGTTGGTGAACTCCGGGGCGAGCTTTGCAATTCTCTCGCACATATTCATGCTGAAGGATATGAACATCACCCTTGAAGGGTCGTAGAGACCGTGTTCCTTGAGTTTCTTTAGGGTAAGGTCAACGAGAGTGTTCTCCTGATTGACATCTGAGTGCTTCTTGAATTCTATCACGAGTACCGTCTCAGGAAATTTCTCTCCCTGAGTGAGATACTCGTCCAATGTCGGCATTGAAGTACCGTCTGCAAGTTTGAACTGTTTCAGGAACTCGTATGTGTTCCTGTGGATGCTCTCCCCCTCGATTGTTGCGTCATGGTGGACGACAATCTCATTGTCCGAAGTTAAATGGATGTCAAATTCCGAACCCCAGAAACCATTGTCCTGGGCCGCCTTGAGCGAACCAATTGAATTTTCTGTCCTCTTGGCAGCATCACAGTCCCAGAATCCGCGATGGGCGGCAATGCGGACACTGCCGACTGCCCCGGCTGAAGCCGACACGGATATCAGCGCGGCACAGGCCAATGCCTTGAAAAATGTGGTTTTAGTCATATATCTATTTTATTAAAACTTTTCAATCAAGCAAATATACCTATAAAATACGTATTAATGAAGAATAATTGATAAAAAAGCGTAACTTTGCCGAAACAAACATTCACAAAAAATGGTCAAAATCAATATTGGAGGCTGTTCCTCCTTTGTAAAAGAATCAGATTACAAGAATTATGTTGAAAAGGCCCTTCTCGCCTACGACGTGCTCGAGGCAGAAAACGGAGCTGGAAATGACTTCCTCGGATGGAAACATCTCCCTTCAGGGACTCCTGAGGAGTTGGTGAAGGCTTGCGAGGATGTTCGCGATGACTGGAAGTCATTGAACATTGACCTCGTTGTCGTAATCGGCATCGGAGGTTCATATCTCGGGGCCAAATGTGCCATTGAGGCCCTCTCACACAGCTTCGCAAAAGAGCTCAGGAAGAGCGGCACACCGGACGTGGTATTCGCAGGAAACAACCTTTCTGAAGAATACACTGCCGAGCTCATTGACCTGATGAAGGAGAGAAACACAGCCTGCGTCGTCATCTCCAAGTCCGGTACCACGACTGAGCCTGCAGTGGCATTCCGGATTGTCAAGAAACATATTGAGGATGCTTACGGGGCAGAGGCTTCAAGACGCATTGTAGCAGTTACGGATGCGAAGAAGGGTGCCCTCAAGACCCTCTCTACCCAGGAAGGCTACAGGACATTCGTTGTTCCTGACAATGTAGGAGGCCGTTTTTCAGTCCTCACTCCGGTGGGACTTCTCCCTATCGCCCTCGCCGGGTTCGACATCAGGGCCCTGCTCGCAGGCGCAGTTGAGGAAGAGAAGGCTCTCGCTGTAAGATGCGAGTGCAACCCAGCAGTGAAATATGCCGCAATGAGGAACCTCCTCTATTCAGAATGCGGCAAGGGCATTGAGGTACTGGTTTCATTCAATCCTAAGTTCCAGTATCTCGGAGAATGGTGGAAGCAGCTCTATGGCGAGTCCGAAGGCAAGGACTGCAAGGGTATCTACCCTGCTTCAGTCATCTATACAACTGACCTCCACTCCCTCGGACAGTTCGTCCAGGACGGTTCCAGGACAATGTTCGAGACTGTTGTCACCGTGGAGAACAGCAACCGCGAGGTCGTAATCGGAACTGACCCGCAGAACCTTGACCAGCTCAACTACCTGGCAGGCAAGCACGTGGAGCATTGCAACGCAATGGCCCAGCTCGGCACCAAGCTCGCCCACATTGACGGTGGCGTGCCCCAGCTCGAAATCAGCATTGACAGGATCAACGAGAAGACTCTCGGTGCGATTTTCTATTTCTTCGAGTTCGCCTGCGGTATCAGCGCATACACCCTTGGCGTGAATCCTTTCAACCAGCCGGGCGTGGAGGCATACAAGAAGAATATGTTCGCCCTGCTTGAGAAGCCTGGCTTCGAGGAGCAGACCAAGGCTATCAAGGAACGTCTTGAGAAATAATTCCAGATGGCTGAAGATATCTTCAAGAATACGATAACGCTGGCGGATGCGGAGAGAATTTCCGGTCCGCTGGCGTTCAATCTTATGATAAAGCCCGGCGGATCGCTATGCAACCTCGACTGCCGGTATTGTTATTACCTGGACAAATCCGGTCTTTACGGCGGCCGCGAGCCGCGTATGACGGAGGAAATGCTTGAAAAACTTGTCAAGAACTATCTAAGTTCCTGTGATGTGCCGGAAGTCACATTCAACTGGCACGGAGGTGAGCCTCTCATCATGGGCCTGGACTTCTACAAGAAGGCCATTGAACTCGAGAAAAGATATGCGGGAGACAAGATAGTTCACAACACTCTCCAGACCAATGGAACCCTCCTGACCCCGCAATGGGCCGAGTTCTTTGCCGAGAACCAGTTTCTCATTGGCATTTCCATTGACGGTCCGGAGCATATCCACGACAAATACAGGAGCAGCAAGGCTGGCGAGCCTTCATTCAGCAAGGTCATGGCCGGCCTGAGGACGTTGGTTTACGGAGGTGTGGAATTCAACACCCTGACCGCTGTCAGCAAGGCTTCTGAGGGACACGGACTGGAAATCTACCAGTTCCTCAAGTCCATAGGCAGCAGATATATGCAGTTCCTCCCGGTCGTGGAAAAGATTAAATACCAGAAGAATGACAACGGAAAGGCGCTGAAGTCAGTACGCCCGACAATTGTGAAGCCTTCAGGGGAAAGCGACGGAATCGGCTCCTGGTCAATCAGCGACGTTGGCTATGGCCGCCTCCTCTGCGACATCTTCGACTATTGGGTGAAGCACGACGTGGGCCGGTATTACGTGGGAATATTCGACGCGACACTGGCCAGCTGGGTCGGAGCGATGCCGGGAACCTGCGCATTTGCCGAGACATGCGGAGGGAACATTGTGGTTGAACATAATGGGGACGTTTATGTCTGCGACCACTTCGTCTATCCGGAGTACAAGCTCGGCAACATTGCCACGGACAATCTCCGTGACCTTGCAGGCTGCGAGGGAGCCATGGCTTTCGGTATAGAGAAGCGCAACTCCCTGCCTGTACAATGCCGACGCTGCGAATGGCTCCGCCTCTGCAACGGAGAATGCCCGAAGCACCGTTTCGACAAGGCAAAGAACGGCCAGGATGGCCTCAATTCACTCTGCGCCGGTCTCCAGATGTTCTACAAGCACACCGCCCCGGCAATGCAGAAGATGAAAGAACTGCTGGCGCAGAAGCGTGCACCGGCCGAGGTTATGTTCATGGATTTCCAATAGAGTGACTTTATGTCATCTCGACCGAGCGAAGCGTGTGGAGAGATCTCTTACGCCAGTCGTATCTTGGCATACTTGAGCAGAAGAATCTTGATACCGGAGGTGTCGAAGTTGATCTTGGCTTTGAGATCGGCCCCGCCTCCGGTAATTTCAATGATGGTACCGAAGCCGAAGCGGTTGTGTTCCACGCGCTGGCCGGCCTTGAGATCAAGCACTGATACAGGCGTAAAGTCGCTGTCCGGAGTGCGTACGATGGCATTGCGCCTCTCACTGGCGGCAGGATTGGAATGTGGCCTGGCGGATGCAGCCTGGGACAATGGCCTGAGATTAGGCGGGGTAGCCGGCTTGGACACATTGCGCCCGGCATTGCCGGACTTGACAGCCGGAGAAGATGAAGCGTAGCCGAAAGACATCCCGGTCCGGCCGGGCCTGCGCTCTTTCCAGGAGTCATCTCCCCTGCCGAAGCCGCCGAAACCTGACCCGAAACCTCCGAATCCCTCGCTATCATCGTCAAAGTCACTGTCCCTCAATGGGTTCTCAATATATTTCGGAGCGATTTCCCTGATGAAGCGGCTCGGCGAATTGGATTCGTGCTTGCCGTTGCGCATTCTCGTGGAGGCGAAGCTGAGCTCTACAGCGACCTTCGCCCTGGTCAGGGCCACGTAGAAAAGACGTCTTTCCTCCTCAATGTCAGCCGGGCTGGCAAACATTCCGCCGGAAGGAAAGATGTTCTCCTCCATACCGGCAACGAACACGTACGGGAACTCCAGGCCCTTGGACGAATGTACCGTCATCAGGGCTATCTTGTTGGATGAATCCTCGTCTTCCTTCACGTCAACTGCACTGAGGAGGGATATGTCTTCAAGGAAGTCCCCGAGAGTCACCACCGGAAGATCTTCATCATTGATAGATTCGACATCCACCGCGGACCCGTCGGCCAGCATCTCCTCCTTCATTTCATTCCGCTTGTCCTCCACAAAGCCCTGGATACTGTTGAGGAGTTCCTCCACATTGGCTGCCCTGGTCTGGCTCTCGATTGAGTTGTCCTCCTTGAATGAAGCATACAAACCGCATCTTGCCGACAATTCCCTTGCCACGGAAAATGCGTCCTTGACAGGCACGGCGGCATTGGCCTCGGCTATCATAGAATGGAAGGCGAGAATCCTGGTCATCGCAGCCTGCTTCAGCCCTGAAGCGGCCAATGCACCTGTGGAACAGGCCTGGAACAATGATACGCCTGCATTTCGTGCAGCATTGACGAGAGCCTCCTCCGAGGTAGCTCCGATTCCCCTTGCGGGCTTGTTCAGGACCCTTCGGAACGACTCGTCATCATTGGGATTCACGGCAAGCTTGAGATAGGCCATCATATCTTTCACCTCCAGCCGGTCGAAGAACGAATTGCCGGAATAAATCATATAAGGGAGATTGCGCTTGCGGAGCGCCTCCTCTATGGCACGCGACTGGGAGTTGGTCCTGTACAATATTGCAAAGTCCTGATACTGACAATGTTCCGCACTCATTCTCTTTATGATTGCGGAAGCTATGAGTATGGCCTCCTCCTGCTCCGTATAGGCTTTTACGAGATGTATCCTGTCCCCTTCCGGCCCCTTGGAGAAACAGGTCTTCGGAATCCTTGACTCATTTTTCTCAATCAGGGAATTGGCCGCCTCGACTATGTTGCGGGTGGACCTGTAGTTCTGCTCAAGACGGAACAGCCTGCACTCCGGATAATCCTTGCGGAAATTGAGGATATTCTCAATCTTGGCCCCCCTGAAGGCATAGATGGACTGTGAGTCGTCCCCCACGACGCAGATATTCCGGTGCCTCTGGCTGAGTTTCTTGAGAATGAGGTACTGGGCGAAGTTGGTGTCCTGGTACTCGTCCACGAGAATGTAGTCGAACCTGTCGGCAACCGAGGCCAGGGCATCGGGGCAGTCCTTGAACAATATGTTCATGTTCAGGAGAATATCGTCGAAGTCCATCACTCCGGCAGCCTTGCACTTCTCCGCATATTTCGCGTAGATATTGCAGATTTCCGGCTTCTTGGAATGTGTGTCATTGACGATGGCCTGTGTATTGGCCTTGTACGCGGCCGGGGTGACAAGGTTGTTCTTCGCCATTGAAATGCGTCCCAGGACGTCCTTCGGCTTGTAGACCTTGTCGTCCAGATTCATTTCCTTCAGGCAGGACTTGATGGCGCTCACAGAGTCTCCCGTGTCGTAAATGGTGAAGGAGGATGGATAGCCCAGCCTGTCGGCGAACTCTCTCAGGAACCTGATGAAAATGGAGTGGAAGGTACCCATATACAGGCGGCGGGCCTTCCTTTCGCCCACCATCGCGGATATTCTCTCCTTCATTTCCGTAGCCGCCTTCTTGGTGAAGGTCAGGGCCAGTATGCGGTCAGGCTCGCATCCCCTCTCCAGGAGATACGCAATCCTTCCAGTAAGCACTCTTGTCTTGCCGGCCCCGGCTCCTGCCACTATCAATACAGGCCCTTCAGTCTGGCTTACCGCCGCTCTCTGCTGATCATCCAGCCCCTCGAGAATTCTGTTCGCCACGTCCATTTCAGCCTCTTGCAGCAATCACCTCAATCTCCACCATCGCACCCTTCGGCAATGCCTTGACAGCCACGGCTGAACGGGCCGGATACGGAGCCTTGAAGAACTCCGAATAGACTGAATTCATATCGGCGAAGTCTCCCATATCTGCCAGATAGACAGTTGTTTTCACGACATTGGACAATGTCAGTCCAGCCTCTTCAAGTATGGCTGTGACATTGAGGAGTGACTGCCGGGTCTGCTCCTTGATTCCGCCTTCCGGGAAAGCTCCGGTTGCAGGGTCAATAGGGAGTTGTCCGGAGGCATATACGAAGCCGTTGACTTCGACAGCCTGGCTGTAGGGGCCGATTGCGGCCGGTGCCTTTTCTGTGATTATAGGTTTCATTTTTATCCTGTTTTTCGTCTTGCAAAGTTACGGAACGGAAGCCATAATTGCAAGTGCAGAACCAGCCTGCGGAAGCAAGTCATCAGGCATCAGAATTATTTCCTTGAATCAAAAAAAATGAGTATCTTCGCAGCCGGATTTTTTATGGTCCGGATATAACCGTAAAACAACTATTAAAGGTTATCATAATGTCAAACAACATCGATTTGAAACAAGGACTGAACATCCCTATTTCAGGGGCGGCGGTCCAGAAAACCAGAAAGACGGTGTCTCCTGACGTTATCGCTGTAAAACCTACTGACTTCAAGGGTCTTACCCCAAGACTTCTGGTCAAGGAAGGCGATAAGGTCCTGGCCGGTTCACCGGTTCTGGCAGACAAGAAGAATCCTGGGATTCTTGTCACTTCACCTGTCAGCGGAACAGTTTCCGAAATAGTCAGAGGTGAGAAGAGGAAGTTGCTTGAAGTGAAAATCAAGGCTGACGGACAGCAGGAGTATGTGGACTTCGGTACACATAAGGCGTCCGAGATGAGCGCGGAAGAGGTGAAGGAACTTCTTCTAAAGAGCGGTCTGTGGGTAAGTCTTGTACAGAGGCCTTACGGCATCGTGGCGGATCCTGCTGCAGAGCCTAAGGCCATTTTCGTTTCAGCATTCAACACAGCCCCTCTTGCAGCAAGCCCTGAGTTTGCCCTCAAGGACGAGTTCGACAATGTCCAGGCTGCAATCAATGCGCTCGGCAAGCTCGCAAAAGGCGGCGTGCACGTCTCACTGAACATCGACAACTATTCAGGTTCACCTTTCCACAAGCTTGAGAACGTTATCCAGCACATTGTCAGCGGGAAACATCCTGCAGGCAATGTCGGCGTCCAGATCAGCCACATTTCCCCTATCCAGAAGGGCGAGACTGTATGGACAGTATCGCTCCTCATGCTGGCTGCCATCGGCAAGCTCCTCAACACAGGCAAGCTCAATCTCGCCAGAAAGGTAGCTGTCACAGGTCCGAAGGCCATTGACCCTGCCTACGTTGACGCTCTCCCTGGTATCTCAATGAAGGATCTCAAGGAATTCTATGACAATTCCGCCAATGACATCCGCTTCATCAGCGGAGATGTCCTCACCGGAAAGAATATCGGCGCCGAGGGAAGCCTCGGGTTCTTCGACAACCAGATAACCCTTATCCACGAGGGTACCGAGCGTGAGCTTCTCGGATGGGCAAAGCCTTTCAGGTTCGGCAAGTTCAGTTCGAGCCGCACCTATTTCTCATGGCTCTGCTCCAAGAAGACATACGATATGGACACCAATCTCAACGGAGGCCCTCGTGCATTCGTGATGTCCGACGTATACTCGAAGGTTCTGCCTATGGACATTTTCCCTGTTTATCTCATCAAGGCCTGCCTCGCCGGCGACATCGACAAGATGGAGAAGTTCGGCATCTACGAGGTGCTTCCTGAGGATCTCGCGCTCTGCGAGTACGTGGATCCTTCCAAGAACGACATCCAGGCCATCATCGAGAAGGGCATTGACCTGATGATCAAAGAAATGGCTTAATCACAAGGAAGTTATGGAAGAATCAAAGAATACAACACCACAGCCGGGCCTTTTCGAAAAGGGCGGCAAGTTATGGTTTCTTCACTCGACCATTGACGCATTCGATACATTCCTCCGGGTGCCTGGCACAGTAACCCGCACGGGAGCACACGTAAGAGATGCTGTCGACCTGAAGAGAATAATGATTATCGTTGTGCTCGCCCTCGTTCCTGCAGCCCTCTTCGGAATGTGGAACGTAGGTTACCAGCACAGCATTGCGACCGGAGCCGCAGGAAGTTTCTTCGGCAATTTCTGGTACGGACTCCTGAAAGTCCTTCCTCTCTACATTGTAGCTTACGTGGTAGGTCTCGGCATCGAGTTCGCATCCGCACAGATCCGCAATGAGGAAGTCAACGAGGGATATCTCGTTTCCGGTATGCTCATTCCTCTCATCGTGCCTGTTGACGTTCCTCTCTGGATGCTCGCTATCGCAGTGGCATTCGCAGTCCTCTTCGGCAAGGAAGTCTTCGGCGGTACAGGTATGAATTTCCTCAACCCGGCACTCCTCTGCAGGGCATTCCTCTTCTTCTCCTATCCGAGCAAGATGTCCGGATCAGAGGTCTGGATTTCCCTCAGGAACGGTGAAAACTTCATAAACGGCGTGACCGGAGCCACCCCTCTCGCATACGCAAACGAGGGTATCTCTGCAGTCAACAACGCAGGTTTCAGCGCCTGGGACCTCTTCGCAGGTACCGTTCCGGGATCTGTGGGTGAGACCTCGGTCATTGCAATCCTCATCGGAGCTGCCATCCTTATCTGGACAGGCGTTGCAAGCTGGAAGATCATGATTTCGTCAGTTGGCGGTGCCCTCCTCGTGGGCTGGCTCGGCAACATCTGCGGCGCTACAGACATTCCTGCCTGGTACCAGCTGATTATGGGCGGCTTCGCCTTCGGTACAGTATTCATGGCTACAGACCCTGTAACCTCAGCCCAGACCGAATGCGGCAAGTGGATTTACGGATTCCTCGTCGGCGCGCTCTGCGTAGTGGTAAGGCTCTTCAACCCTGGATATGCGGAAGGAATGATGCTTGCCATCCTTCTTATGAACACATTCGCACCGCTCATTGACCACTATGTCACATCGGCTGCGATTTCAAGAAGAATGAAGAGAGTCAGAACAGCTTAACTTATTGTTGATTATGAATACTAACGGTAATATTTATACAGTCATCTACACGACGCTCGTCGTTGTGCTGGTTGCCGCTGTCCTCGCTACCGTGTCCCAGGTCCTCGCTCCGAGGCAGGATGCCAATGTGAAGGCGGAGACCATCAGCCAGATGCTCACTGCCGCCAATTTCTACAAGAAGGCAGAGCTTGACGCTATGGGCAATGACAAAGTGCTCGAAGCCTACAGGAACGCCGTGAAGGATGCATTCCTCATCAAGGCTGACGGTACTCTCGACAGGAACCTTGACATCGAGTCCTGCGAAATTGTAGGTACTGGCGCACTCAAGGCGCAGAACAAGTTCATCAAGAACGGCAATACCGACAAGGTTTCCATACCTGTCGTAATTTTTGAACAGGACGGCAAGAAGGTCATCGTGACCGCCTGCTATGGAGCCGGCCTCTGGGGTCCTATCTGGGGCTATGTGGCTGTCAATGAGGACAAGACAATCAGAGGTGTCTATTTCGACCACGAATCGGAGACTCCGGGTCTTGGTGCCAAGATCAAGGACGAGCCATCATTCAGGGAAAAATTCGAGGGCAAGCCTGTGATTTACAGCGCAAATGCTCCAGCATTCAGCATTGTGAAGGGCGGTGCAAGTGTTGACAATGCAGTTGACGCCATCACCGGTGCTACAATGACCTGCAACGGTCTCAATGCTGCTCTCCAGACCTGGCTTGGCGCATACGAGCCATATCTCAATGCCATCCAGCCAAAGGGCCGTCTTGTTGACGAGCTCCTCGAGAAGCTTGAGGCTCCGGCCGACTCACTCTGCTGCAATGCAGCCGACTCACTCGCAACCGCTAAATAATGAGGAGGAATTGTTATGAATGATAAATTGAAAGAAACTCTTCTGAGGCCTATTTTCAAAGGTAATCCTATCACGACCCTCATCCTCGGTATCTGCTCCGCTCTCGCGGTTACAGTCCAGCTCAAGGGCGCATTCGTAATGGGTCTCTCGGTGATTGTTGTCACCGCTTTCTCGAACTTCATCGTATCCTGCCTCAGGAATTCCATCCCTAACAGGGTCAGGATTATCGTACAGCTCGTGGTGGTTTCGCTCATGGTGATTCTTGTGGACCAGTTCCTCAAGGCATTCGCCTACAGCATTGAGAAACAGCTTTCCGTATATATCGGACTGATTATCACCAACTGTATCGTGATGGGACGTATCGAGGCCTTCGGTCTCGGCAACAAGCCGATTCCATCCTTCCTCGACGGTCTCGCCAACGGTGCCGGATATGCAATGATTCTCATCATCATCGCATTCTTCCGCGAGCTCCTCGGTTCAGGAACATTGTTCGGATTCCAGGTAATCCCTGAGTGCCTCTACAAGCTCGGTTATATGAACAACGGTCTCGTGATTCTTCCTCCTATGGCCCTCATCCTCCTCGGATGCATTGTATGGGTACAGAGAAGCATCCAGAAAGATCTTCAGGAGAAATAACATTAACACTCATTCGAAATGGAATATTTAAGCTTATTCGTAAAGTCAATTTTCGTTGACAATATGATTTTTGCATACTTCCTCGGTATGTGCTCATACCTGGCAGTATCAAAAAATGTAAAGACAGCTTCCGGATTGGGTGTCGCTGTTATCTTCGTGCTGTTCGTGACTCTTCCGATCAACTACCTGCTGAACAAGTTCGTCCTCAGCCCGGGTGCTCTTTCCTGGCTCGGCGAGTCTTTCGCAAGTGTTGACCTGAGTTTCCTCAGCCTCATCACCTTCATCGCGGTCATTGCCGCCATCGTCCAGCTCGTGGAGATGATTGTGGAGAAGTTCTCCCCTACCCTCTATTCGGAACTCGGTATCTTCCTCCCGCTCATTGCCGTAAACTGCGCAATCCTCGGAGGTTCCCTGTTCATGCAGCAGCGTGATTTCTCCAACCTTGGAGAGGCTGCCGTATTCTCTCTCGGTTCAGGTCTCGGATGGTTCCTTGCTATCGTGACCCTCGCCGCCATCAGGGAGAAGATGTCATACTCGAATGTGCCTGCGGCTCTCAAAGGCATCGGTATCACATTCATCACCGTAGGCCTTATGGCAATGGCATTCATGACATTTATGGGTATTTCACTTTAATCAAGGAGGCTGAAAGATGAATGAAATGAGTCTTACTATCATTGCCGCCGCAGTGGCCATCACGGTCGTCACACTTATCCTGACCGTGCTCCTTCTGTGGGTCAAGGCAAAACTGAGCCCTAAGGGTGCAGTCAAGATTGATATCAACAACGGAAAATACAACCTCGACGTACAGCCCGGCAACAACCTTATGAACACTCTCGCCGAGCAGAATATCTTCCTGCCTTCAGCCTGCGGTGGAAAGGCTAACTGCGGACAGTGCAAGGTCAAGGTCAATGAAGGTGGCGGAACCATCCTCCCTACCGAGGTAGGCTTCTTCAACAGGAAGCAGATCAAGGACAACTGGAGGCTTGGCTGCCAGGTCAAGGTCAAGGAAGACCTCAAGATTGAGATTCCTGAGTCAGTCCTCAGCGTCAAGAAGCTTGAGTGCGAGGTTATCTCCAACCACAATGTCGCAACCTTCATAAAGGAATTCACCGTAAGGCTTCCTGAAGGCGAGAACCTCGAGTTCAAGTCAGGAGAGTACATCCAGATTGACATTCCTGCCGGAACATTCGACTTCAAGGACATTGACGTTGACCCTGAGTACAAGAAGGAATGGGAGAAATACGGATTCTTCGACCTCAAGTGCGAGAACCCTGTTCCTACTATGAGAGCCTACTCAATGGCCTCTTATCCTGCCGAGGGCAACATCATCAAGCTCAACGTCCGTATCGCTACTCCTCCATTTGACAGAAGCGTGCCTCGTGAGCTCGGTCCTAAGCTTCTCCCTGTAAATCCGGGTATCGGTTCATCCTACATCTATACCCGTCATCCTGGTGACAAGGTGATGATCTCCGGTCCGTTCGGAGACTTCCTCCTCCCTAAGGATGATCCTGATTCACAGGAGTATGTATTCGTCGGAGGTGGTGCTGGCATGGCCCCTCTCAGAAGCCACATCATGCATCTCTTCAAGACTCTCAAGACCAAGAAGGAAGTTCATTTCTTCTATGGTGCAAGAAGCCTTGTCGAGGCCTTCTATCTCGAGGACTATGCTGAGATTGAGAAGGAGTTCCCTAACTTCCACTTCCATCTCGCCCTTGACCGTCCGGATCCTGCAGCTGATGCAGCAGGCGTGAAGTATGTGGCAGGCTTCGTCCACAACGTGATGTACGAGACCTATCTGAAGAACCACGATGCTCCGGAGGATATCAAGTACTTCATGTGCGGACCTCCAATGATGGTCAATGCAGTCGTCGGGCTGCTTGACAGTCTCGGAGTTCAGCCAGAGAGCATTCTCTACGATAACTTCGGTGCTTAAAAGCCGACAGTTATCTGCGAAAAATATTAGAAAGTCCGGTGTCGAGCCGGACTTTTTTTGTTGTGCAGGGCTGCACAGAGGTTGCGCAGGGTTAAAAAATGGGGTGTAAAATTTAAAATTCATTTAAAAAAATTAAAGATTCATATAATTCTGGGGGCTGAAAAAACCACCCTGTCGGATTTTCGGAAAGGCTTGCATAATTTTGCCGGTGAGAAAAACATGACCGAAATGAGACTGTTCAATGAAAATATTACCCGAAAAGGCCGGCCTGCAATTCTGACCTACTTCTTCAAAAACTTTCACACGGCCGTTCTGGCCACCTTGCTAATTTATTCCCTGCCGGCCTTTTGTTCCTGCAATGACAACGACTACAACTATACGGAAGATGTCCGGGAATGTGCGGTCCTTAAAGAAAATACAAGCGGAGATTTTGTATTTCTGGACATCTTCTTTTTCAATGATGACAAACTAAGGCTGCTGGACTCATACCAGAGGCTCCAGGGACTTCCTTCAGGACGAATTGAAGCATCCTCAAGGAAGGGGGACAAGATATTCTTTGCCATTGCTGGAAATTGCATTGACCCGACAGGAATAGGGAGTTATGATGACCTGAACGGGGTATTCACGGAACTTGGAAAAGAGAATCCGGAAAGTCCCGTAATGACAGCCTGCACCCCGGTGCAGGCCGGAAAAGGAAGCAAGACAGTGACCCTGGAGCCTCTTTTGTCCGAAATCGTCGTAAGCAGCATCAGCTGTGACTTTCACAGGAAGCCCTACTCCGGCCAGGAACTCGAGAACGTGAGAATATATCTTACCAATGTAAGGGACAGGTGTCCCGTTACGGGAGACGTGGCAGAAGGAGGCTCTTATATCAATTATGGGGCACTTTCAGAAGAGGATTTGAAGAATATCGGCAGGCCCGGGCTCGTATTTGCGACATTGGACAATCCTGTTGGCGAGACGGTTGTCTCCCCGGATATCCATTTGTATTGCTATCCCAATGAGGCTGAAGAAGAAAGTCTCGGCTCCCCTTTCACCAGACTTGTCATTGAGGGAATGCTCGAAGGCGAGAAGACTTACTACCCCATCACGATCAACAGGAACACATCGTCTCAAGATGGAATCCAGGGCATTGAAAGGAACAAGTCCTACGTTTATGACATTACAATATGCAGGAGAGGTGTGCCTTCACCGGACATACCGATTGAGGTCGGAACAATAAGATGCGGTTTGCAGGTGAAGGAATGGAATGAGAAGGCAGAACGTACTATTGGATTTTAATCGTATGAAGGATAATTATATAGGGAGGATGGCAGCCGTCGCATTGAGGCTGGCGGCATCGCTGGCTGCCATGACTATCATTGCATTATTATACGGCTGCGAAAACCAGGGCCGAGGGGCCGACGAAACCTCTGAAGTACGCATAATACTCGGAGCATCAAACAATTATGCAGTCAAGTCAGCATTGCCGGATGAAGAATTGATTCACGATGTGAACCTCTCCCTTTTTGAGGAAAAGGGAGGGCTGGGG
>JBJEBP010000335.1:0-5132 GCA_051870135.1 Candidatus Cryptobacteroides sp.
GTTCCCGGATCTGACGGTAAACTCAAAGATGACCCATCCAACGTTGCTTTAAGACTGGAGTGGTTTGCCGGTTACAAGAAAGTGCCGGTAATAGCTATCGTCACCAAATAGCATCATCGTCCCTAAGGGACGATGATGGAATAATTTGTACTGCGTCCGCCTTCATCATTCTTTTTAAGGACACCCTTGGCCACAAGATCTTTGATATCGTTCAGGGCCGTATCGGAAGAGCATTTTGCAATCTTAGCCCATTTGCCCGTCGTCAGCTTGCCATAGAAATCATCAAGGAGTATATTGATGATTTTCCGTTGCCTGTCATTGAAATTATCCTCTTTGTGGATGTCCCAGAATCTCGCCTTGGCAAGAACTGAGGATAAGGTATCTGCGCTTGATTCTATTGCCCTGTCCAAACAGTCGAAGAACCACAGGAGCCACTCTGTTATATCCCCATCTCCCTTCTGGGTCTTCTCAAGGACTTCGTAGTAGCTTTTCCTGTGGAGATTTATCTGGTTGGACAAACTGTAAAAACGTTTTCCTGTCCCGTCGGCTCGACACAGAAGCATTTCTGTAATGGCCCTGGTTATTCGTCCATTGCCATCGTCAAACGGGTGAATAGAGACGAACCACAAGTGAGCGATGCCAGCCTTCAGTACCGGATCGAGAGCAGGATTGTCTTCATTCAGCCAAGCGATGAAACGGGCCATCTCATCAGGCACACGCTCGGGAACAGGAGCTTCGTAATGGACTACTTCCCTACCCATAGCGCCGGAAACGACCTGCATCCCGCCGCTGCGATACTTCCCCACTTCTATCTTATTGAGCACGCTTATGCCTGAAGGGAAAAGAACATTGTGCCATCCGAACAAGCGGTCATCTGTAATCGGAGCAGCGTAGTGCAACGTGGCATCGAGCATCAGCTCTACGACGCCATCTATGTACCTGGAAACTTGCACAGAGGTGGATATATCGAATCCCAATCTCTTTGCCAATGAAGAACGGACCTGATTCAGGTTCAAGATTTCGCCTTCTATCTCCGAGGATTTGATGACCTCAAGGGTCATACTCGTCAAGACAGCTTCATCCTGCAGGGTGAATCCGAGCGAATTCATCTTTCCCAACAGCATACCTTGTTTTGCCCTGACTGCCGCAAGGCTGCCAAGGATGGCTGATGAATCATAACTGAAGTCCCACCAATTATCTCTTTGATGCAGATACATAGCGAATCTTTTTGCAAAAGTAGGAATTATCGGTGAATAAACATTCTATTCGCCGAAAAATATTCGGCGAATAAATTGCAGAATCCTATTCAGATTTCCGGTAATGCCTGAATGCATTTTCAGCCTCAGAAAGGATTTTGCTGAAGGTGCGGTTATTTTTGCGGGAATCAAAAACAAAAAGCCATGAAAGGAAGATTACTAATTATGCTGATGGCGTTTGCCTCAGTCCTGGGTTTCGCCCAAAGCATCAATCCGTTGAATTACAGCGGTACGATGTACATCAAGGCCATTGAATTCTACTCCACACCGCGATACATCTCCTATGAGGATCACGCAATCCTGTACCTGGAATTGCGCCTGCCTACGGTCGAAATAACCAAAATCAAAATGGACTTCGAAAATGGGACCGTGAATCTCGATGGCGAGGAGATGAAAGTCAAGGTCACCGCGTGCAAGAAATACGACGACGAATTCGGCAGGACAGTCGTAGTCTATATGGATTTGATCAATGAAGGCCTAAAGGGCGAACTGGTATGGCCGCAAAAGGGCGATCCATTTTTTCAGCAGATCGGCGAAACTGATGATGGCATTATGATTGGCAGAATGGTTTTGTCAACAAAACCCTAGGAAATCACTCCTTCTTTCTGTTCTTCTTCAAGGAATAGAGAGTGATTGTCACCCGCGGCGTATCGTCACTCCGTGCGTGTTCTTGGTCTCATCGATCACGAACACGCTGTGCAGGCTGCCCACACATTCCATCCTGCCCAAGGTGTGCTGCATAAAACTCTGGTAATCCTTCATATCCCTGGCATAGACTTTAATCAGGAAGTCATAATCGCCGCTGGTGTTGAAACATTCCGTTATTTCCTCGATGTCCTGCACGGCATCCATAAACTGCTGTATCAATTCTTCCGTATGCTGTTTCAGGCGGATATTGCACAGCACAAGGATTCCATTGCCTACCTTTCCGGCATCGACTACGGCCATATAGCCCTTGATGTACCCTTCCCTCTCAAGGCGTTTCTGACGTTCAAAGGCGGGAGAATGGGAGAGATGCACCTTCGCTGCAAGTTCCTTTGCGGTAAGTCGTGAGTTTTTCTGAAGGATGCGCAGTATTTCTATGTCCGTCCTGTCAAGGTCTTCATATTTTCCCATAATTAATTTCGCTAAATTTGAAGGATATTATCCTGAATAATGAAATGAGTTTTCACAAAATTAGGATATTTTACTGATTTTATCAAAATATTTGTCTGATACTGAAATGCTTTGATATATTTGCCGCATAAAAACAGATAATTATGGGCAAAAACAATCTTAACGCACCGTTCCGTGCAGACATCGTGGGCAGTTTCCTGCGCCCCGAAGAAATCAAAGTGGCAAGAGTGAAATTCGCAAAGGGAGAAATTACGGCCGAAGAGTTGAAGCAGGTGGAAGACAAATGCATTGCAGAGCTCGTTCAGAAACAGAAGGCTGCGGGTCTGCAAGTGATTACCGACGGCGAGTTCCGCCGCAGCTACTGGCATCTCGACTTTATGTGGGGATTCAACGGGGCGGAGCACATAGAACTCGATCACGGCTATTACTTCCATCACGAGGAAACGACTCACGGCTCCGTGGCTCTGACGGGAAAGATTGACGGCCGTAACCATCCCTTCGTGGAGCATTTCAAATTCCTGAAGCAGTTCGAAGAAGATGGTGTGGTGGCACGTCAGACCATCCCTGCCCCGGCGCAGTTCTACGCCGAACTCTTCCGCGAAGACAACGCCAAGACAACCGCCGCCATCTATCCGGACAATGAAGAACTCATCTGCGACATAGCGCTGGCCTACCGCACGGTAATCCGCGACCTCTACGATGCCGGCTGCCGCAACATCCAGCTGGACGACTGCACTTGGGGTATGGTATGCGACAAGAGGTTCAGGGATTCCATCGCCGGTTCGGAGTGCGATGCGGACCATCTGCAGGAGATATATCTGCGTCTAAACAACCTTGCACTCGAAGGACGCCCTGAGGGGCTGGTCGTAAACACTCACGTCTGCCGTGGCAACTACCATTCGTCCTGGGCATCAGAAGGCGCCTACGACGCCGTGGAGAAGAGCCTTTTCGCCCGCGAAAACGTCGATGCATTCTATCTGGAATATGATGACGAGCGCTCAGGAGACTTCAGCCCTCTGGCTTATGTGGCACCCGGCAAAAAGGTGGTCCTCGGGCTCATAACCACGAAAGACCTAGAGCTGGAGGACAAGCAGAAGGTCATCGCACGAATCCGCGAAGCGTCACGCTACATACCGCTTGACCGCCTCTACCTCAGTCCGCAGTGCGGCTTCGCTTCCTGCGAAATCGGCAACAAACTGACGGAAGATGAGCAGTGGGCCAAAATCCGGCTGGTAAGGGAGATTTCCGAAGAAGTCTGGGGCTGATACTATCTAGAATTTGTGAAAAGCAACCGCATCGTCAAGCTTGGGGGTCAATGCTGCTCGCGGGTCCTTCTACGCAGGGTGCAGTAGAATCTTCTCATATACAGCAGGCTGGCGCTCGTAAGGCCTAAAGGGAAGGCGAGCCAGAAGCCCGTAAGTCCCCAGTCAAGCACGAATCCGAACACCCATCCCGCCGGGAGTGAAATAAGGAAATAGGCAACAGCGGCATACACTGTCAGCATTTTCACGTCCGAAATACCCCTGAGGGCGTTGGCGTAGTTGCTCTGGAGTCCGTCGCCCAGCTGGTACAGCGCAAACGGAATCACAAGTGCGGCCACGGCAGAAATAACTTCGACATTGTCGGTGAACAGCATTCCGATGCTATGGCGGAAAAGCAGCATAATCACGGCCACGGTCACCGCAAACGCAAGAATGATTCCGAGTCCGCTGCCCACGGTCTTGCGAACCCCGCCCCAGTCTCCCTGCCCGCAGAAGGCGCTCGCCCTCACGGCCACGGCGGCAGCCATACCATAATAGATCATAAAGCCGAATTGACCGACCGTAATCATAATCTGATGGGCGGCAAGTGCAGTCGCTCCAATCCATCCCACCATTATTGCGCTGAGACTGAAAGATGCCGTCTCCATACCCATCTGAAGAGCAACAGGAGCACCCATACGGCACAATTCCCCGAACTCCCGCCGGTTGATGCGGCTCTGCCGGAATCCGTCCCGATAGGCAGCGTAACGGTCCGACAACAGGAAGATTGCCCCGAAGCATACGACCATCAGTATGCGTGAGACAAGTGTCGCTACTCCCGCACCGAGAAGTCCCATTTCGGGCATTCCGGCCTTTCCGTAGATGAGCAGCCAGTTGCCGAGGATGTTGAAAAGGTTGCCTACGAGAAGTATGTACATCGGGGTGAGGGTGTCGGTGATGCCGTCGGAAAACTGCTTGAAAGCGTTGAAAACCATCACGAATGGTAGTGAGCACAGAAGGACTGTGAAATAAGGCCTCATAAGAGGCAGAAGCTCTTCCGGCTGGCCGAGACGGCTTATGTTGGGCAGAAGGATGCCCATTGCGGCCACGAAGACGGCGGCGAGAGCGATGTTGGAGGCCAGGGCGTTTTTCAGCGTGCTTCCGATGCTGCCCCTGTCTCCCTTGCCGAAATGGTTGCCGACAACAGGAGTTATGCCGTATGAAAACCCTGTGACGGTGACGATTGCGAGATTGAACATGCTGTTGACAAAGCTCGCGGCGGCGAGCTCTCCTGTCCCGTACCGTCCCACCATCATGGTGTCGGCTATGCTCAAAATGATGATCCCGAGCTGCCCTCCCACAATCGGCAGCCCCAGCCTGAACAATGCTGAAGTCTCTTTTTTCGCCATTTTTTAAAAAAAACCTAATTCCGCAAAGCGGATTACTTAAAAATTAGCAAGCCATTGATAAAGGAACCCTTACAAGGACTTGCACATGTCAGGAATTTCGCCTAAATAAG
>JBJEBP010000336.1:0-21258 GCA_051870135.1 Candidatus Cryptobacteroides sp.
CATTACTATGCGGACTCCCCTGCTGGTGTTCAAGGCCATCGCAAGTTCCTTGGAAAGGTTGCAAATCGAGGCGATTTTCACGCCTACGGAAGGATAGACCTTGTAGAGTGTCACTGTCGGACCAACGACGGCAACAACATTCTCCACACCGATTTTGTATGTCTGAAGGGTTGACCTGATCTTGAGGTTGTTCCTGTTGAGCTCGCTCTCTGAAACCTTGTGGATATCCTTTGTATGATCCCCGAGGATGTCCAATGACGGGAATTCATATTTTTCCAGCTCCGCCCTGACATCAATCCGGGGAAGTGACTCCACCACATCAGTGGAGAGTTCAGGGCCCGCCTCCACGACAATCCGGTCGGACTGGGCGACAGGAAGATTACTTGTGGCCGGCTTGGCTTCTTCTTGGATAACAGGCTGTTGGACAACAGGTTCCGGTTCCAGGACAGTTTCTGCCGCCTGGGTCCCTGCTACAGCCGGCAGCACCTCCTCAACAGCAGATTCTCCAGATTCTTCGGCTGATTCCTCTTCCGGCTCCTTTTCAGTCTTGGCATCTGTCCAGGTGAATGTCTTCCTTGTCCTCTTCTTAGGCTCCTCCTTGCCGTCCGAAACGCCTACGCTCCTGAACCAGTCGGAGAACTTGCGGCTGGAGAAATACAGCCACAATATACTGAAAAACAATAGGATACAGAATGTCACCGGCACATTCACAAGGTTCTCGAGCCAGAGTACGACCTGTGCACCGCATTCACCGCCAAGTCCACCTCCAAAACAGGTCTCCATACCCGAAGCAATGGAAACGAAGGCCAGGATATATGAAAGCAGCATTGCTCCGGTGACAGAAAGGATGATTACCCTGAGCACTGAAAAACGGCGCTTTCCGAATACCAGCCTCGCGGCAAGGACGCTCATTGCAAATATCGCTGCAAAGGCGGCAAGGCCGAACCACCTGCTGACCAGGAGATAAGCCATCTTCAGGCCAATCTTTCCGCCAAGATTGACAACCTCCAGTTTCCTGTCGAAGATGCTCAATCCCGGGAGGACGCTCTGGTCCATGGTCCAGGTGAAGAGGTAGGACAGGCAGCCTATGAGTGTCAACAGCACAAAAACGGAAAGAGCCAGCCCCGCGAAACGGCGGAACGGCAGCCATCTGGTATCGATGGCATCCATCTTCTCGGTAATTTTCTCCAGCATTGGAAAGACTTGAAATTATTTATCGCTTGTTGCCTTTTCTTCCGTACATACGCTTCTGCTGACCGCCCTGCTTCCGCACCGTGGCGAAGTCTATTGTCATGCCAGGACGGGAGAAATTGGAGTCGGACGAGATTCTTGAGAGGGTCAGTCCCTCCGGAACCTTGATCCGGAAGTCTGAAAGTTTCTCTATGTCGCTGAAAATGGTCGTGTCAGCCACGCTGTCCTTGTTCCATATCAAGTACTGCTGCCGCATATACATTGCAAGAGAGCGTATCATTGCAGTCTTCATCTCGCCTTCAGGCTCCGATGCAATGAGGTCTATGATGCTCTCGATATTCCGTCCGTAATGAGTCGCCTTCACCGGCTTCTTCTTGAGAGGAATGATTTCAGGCCGGCTCTTCCTCTGCTCAGGGGAAGGCATCGGATAAGGGGAATCCACATCCAGGTCATAGCCTGCCATTATATAGAGATGGTCCCAGAGCTTCTGCTCCCAGTTGTCAGCCGAATGCACCTGGGGATTGAGGATTTCCATTACCCGGACCACGGCCTTGGCCTGCTCCGTGCGTTTCTCCCTGTCCTCGATCTTCTTCACATCCTCCACCATCTTGAGGACATTCCTGCCATATTCAGGCATTGCAAGTTTCTCTCTTTCTGTATTGTAATCCAGTATTATCGGATTTTCATCGTTGTATATCTCGTCCATGAACAATTATATTTTCAATTTCAGAATTGCGAAACAATTCGGATTTTGCAAATATAATGATTTCATTCCACATCGACAATTCTATTCTGACGGACATACCAAAGGGATGATTTTACGTCGGGATATCCCATTTCCCTGTAGAGACGGGCGTAGTTGCGAACCTGGTCCTCGTAATCCGCAGACGGGCGACCGAACTTATAGTCAATGATTTGCACTCTTCCATTGTCAATCACCACCCTGTCGGGACGGTAGATTTCCCCGTCACTGTCAATGACGGTGACCTCATTGCGGTCCACATCCACATCCCCAGCGAACCATCTTCTTTCAGACACAGAGTCAATGCGTGAAGACAGCAGGCTGATTATTTCCGGCACATCCTCCCCTGATACTGAGCCTTCATTGAAACTCTCACGCACGGCAGCCTCCAGGTCGGAAGGCACCCTCACCCGTGACAGGATATCGTGAAGCACAATGCCCTTGAGACGTTTCGAGCCACCCGGAACATCATCACCGGTGAAGAAATCCCCGGCCTCGCTGCTGAACTCAAGCCTGCCACCCAGAGGCCAGGAAAGATAGCCGGAAGTATCCCCGGTGTCCACGGATACTGTGGAAGAGAACGGATACTCTTCCCCAAGCCTGAGCCTGAGATCCCAATCCCCTTCTATCTCCCGGAAACCCGGATTGGTGGAAGGCTTCCGCACATAGGCATATAGAAGCTGCGACATATCCGAGACGGACGGCGGATAGTCTCCGGCATTGTCGGACATGGATTTAAGAAACTTGTCCGCAGGCATCCCGGAAATGATTGTCATTCCCTTCCTCGCCCTCGTGGTGGCCACGTAATAGGTATTGAGAGAATCCACCATCTGCATGAAACTTTCCTCCATGAACGAGTCGGAGAAGAGGGTATCATTCATTTTCGACGAGAGATTCACTCTGTAGATTCCGTCTGCGCAGGTCTCCAGGTCAGTTCCTTCAACTTTAGGACGACACCACTTCTCAGTAGGTTTGAAAAGATTGCAACCCTCCGAGAACGGGAAGATTACATAATTGAAATCCAAGCCCTTGGACTTGTGGACAGTCATTACTCTCACCGAATTGGCACTGTCCGGGGAACTGATTTTCGGGTCCGACTGCTCCCAATAGGAAAGAAAGCCCCGGATGGAGTTTCCATTGGAGGAAGTCCATTCCCTGACAATGTCCATAAATGCCTGGATGTAAGCGGCTTCACCGGACAGGTCATCGTTCGTTGCAACCTTGAGGCCCCTGATGAAATGCTCGCACATATCCACTACTGAGTGGCATTGATCAGGCGGGGCAATATTGAGGGAGGAAGCCAGGAAGGCATTGAGGCTGTCATCCGGATTGTCCGCGTATGAAAGCAGGGACACTATCCTGCGCACCGTCGGAGAGGCCTTGAGGCAGAGAGAGTCATCCGAAATCACCGGGATACCGGACGAAAGCAGGGATGATGCAATGGAGGCGCCGGCAGCATTGGTCCTCACCAGGATGCCAATGTCAGAGTAGGCGGCTCCGCCTTCGACCAGGCGGCGGACTTCCGCAACCACAGCTTCAATCTGGTCCTGGTCTTTGCAGAACATCACGTCCACATTGCCCTTGGAGGCATCCTTGGACCTCTTTTCCTGTCTTACATCGGAATAGATATCCGATATTCCATTATTTCCCGATAACGAGTCCAGGGCCCTGGCGGCATAGTCGTAGAAGCCGTTGTTGAAATCCACGACATTGTCCACGCTCCTCC
Source organism: Candidatus Cryptobacteroides sp. (assembly GCA_051870135.1). GTDB lineage: Bacteria > Bacteroidota > Bacteroidia > Bacteroidales > UBA932 > Cryptobacteroides. Next base: position 3,660 of record JBJEBP010000336.1, read on the forward strand.
AGTTCGCACCGAGGACATCCTTCTCATACTCTCCCGGAAATTCCTCGTACAGTTTGGAATTCAGGAGGTTCCAGTCGGAATTGCGCCAGCGGTATATGCTCTGCTTCACGTCTCCCACGATGAGGTTCGCATTACCTCCGGCAAGACTCTCGGAAAGCAGCGGACGGAAATTCTCCCACTGGATGCCGGAAGTGTCCTGGAACTCGTCCAGAAGGAAATGGTCAAACCTCACACCTAATTTCTCGTAAATGAAAGGAGCGTCGCTTCCGTCAATGATACCGCGCAATATTGTATTGGAATCATCAATGCTCATTACGTTCTTCTCTTTCACAAGTTCATTGAAGGAGTCCTCCAGTTCGCCTGCGAGGCCGAGGGAATAAATCTGGCCGAGCAATGTCAGCGCCGTCTTGTATGTCTTGTACTCATTGTTGAACAAATCACAGAATCGGCCGAGCGGCTCTTCCAGAATACCCTCTACAGATGTCCTGAGGCCGGCTTTGCTCTTTGCGAACCACTTTTCCGGGTCGGCAGAGCTCCTCAGGAAGTTCTCGGTCGGGGCTCCGATTACAGTATTGCCGGACAGGTCCGCATAGTCCCGGATTTTTGCAAGGAATTTGCGGTTGAAATCCTCAGGCTGCACTCTGGCTTTGTCCAATGCATCCAGCACTGAGGTCGCCGCCGCGGAGACTTTTCCGGCAAACCCGTCAATGACCTTGCGGCAGCCTTCCCTGAGCTTGCCCAGATTCTCCCTGGAATAAATCTTCCTGTCATCCAGGTCCAGGCTTTCGGCAAGAGTACGGTGTCCCTCATCGTGAAGGGCGTTGGCCATATCATACAGCTGATCTTCAATGGAGAATCTGCCATCCGCATTGAGCTGCTCCATTACGCTGTCAGACAGCCATTTGAGCAGTTTCCTGTCCTTCTCGGTCAGGGCATTGAGAATCCTGTCCACGCTCTCTTTCACAAGGGAAGCCTTGTCAAGTTCGACCTGATATGAGGAGAACTGGCCGATTTCCCTGGAGAATGCCTTCAGCGTCCTCTGGAAGAAACTGTCAATGGTGCTCACCGAGAATGCTCCGTAGTCGTTGAGAATGTTGCAGAGGAAACGTCGGGCTATCCTTGCAATGTTAGCAGGGCTGAGATCCTTTCTCATTGCCATAATCTCCGCTATGTAGGACGACTTCTCCGGCGATGTGGCCAGGATGTGGAGTTCCTTGAGGATGCGGCTCTTCATCTCGTCGGTGGCCTTGTTGGTAAAGGTCACGGCAAGGATGTGCCTGTATGCGTATGGGTCGCAGCCTGCTGCACCGACATTGGCATCACCGGTCTCCCCGGCAAAAAGCAGTCTTATGTATTCGCCGGCGAGTGTAAATGTCTTGCCTGAGCCGGCTGAGGCCTTGAGTATCTTCAACATAATGCTATTCCTCCACTATTTTCCGCATAATTTCCTGAAATCACAGTATCCGCAGGTCTTTTCGTCGCCTGTCCTCCTGAAACCCTTGTCCTTGTCGGAAATCTCGGCAAGGATGTCCCGGAGCCTCCCTGTCACCATTCTTTCGAATTCTTTCGATGTCCTTGAGGCGTAAATATCCCCGATAAAGAGTTTCGGAACCGGGTAGATGACATTCTCCAGTTCATTGTACTCCAGATTCATCTTCTCCACGAACCTGTCGTAAAGGAAGAGCTGGAGGGCTATCTTCGGCCTCTTGCTGTTGTCTTCCCCGAAAAGGGCCTCCGTCACTGATGCTGCGTTCGCATCATCAATATATACCTCCTCCTCACTGGTCTTTCCGGTCTTGTAGTCCACGACCCTGAGCACTCCTGGTTCAATGCTGTCAAGCCTGTCAATGAAGCCTATGAACTTCCTTCCGTCCAGTTCCCAGGTCTCCAGCAGCTCCAGGCCGTGAATCCTGATATTCCTGCGCGCTTTTTCAATAAGTTTTTTGTCGGCATTGAGCACCTGCCTGACATAGTTCAGCAGAACGTCCTCCAGCACGAGATTCCTTCCCGCGACTTCCGTGCACTTCAATGAGGAGCATATCAGGGAGCGGATTCTGGCTCTCACCAGATTCTCATTCTTCAGCAGACTGTCAATGTAGTCGGACGTGATTTCCCGGAGAGGGTTCTTGACATTCTTCTGCACGTTCTCCCTTGTCATCTCGAAACCAGGGTCCAGGGCCTCGCCGCCGGTGTAGAGGGCCAGCATTGTATTGTGCAGGACATCTCCCACCATTCCGCTGTCAAGCGACTCGGCGACTTCCGACTCAGGAGAGAGCTTCTTCACGGCCGAATAATAGAACTTCGCCTGGCAGGCAAGCCAGGTCTGGAGGGAAGAGGCGGAATAATGCATTGTCCTTATCCTCTCAAGGTCCTCCTCCGTCTTCGGTATATCCGGTTCAGACTCGGGGATGCGTATATCCTTCTTCACCACCTTCCTTGTCATATTCTTATACCCGAACTGGTATTCGAGCTGCTTGATGTAGCGGCTCTCCTCGCCGGTATTCAAGCCCTCAGTCCTGGAATCATACAGGAGCCAGACATTCGAGGCCCTCTGGATCATCCTGAAAAAGTAATATGACCATACCGCATCCTGGTTCTCGTATGTTGGCAGGCCGAAGCCTTTCCTCAATTCAGGAGGAATGAAGGACGAGCTGACATTGCGGCTCGGGAACACTCCCTCGTTGCATGAGAGCAGGACTATATTGGAGAAGTCCAGGGCCCTGGTCTCGAGCGGCCCCATTATCTGGAGTCCGCGGAGAGGTTCTCCCTTGAATGGCACGGCCACAGGCCCCACAAGCTGCTGGAGCAGGTGGATATAGGTAGCCGGAAGAATCTCCAGTTCCATTGCCCTGAGCCTGTTCACAGCCTGATAGAATTCCTTTGCGAAATGTGTCTCGAGGGCCAGGTCCTTCTCTCCGGATATATGACGTCCTATTTCCGCAAGAATCCCAAGCTGGTAGTCCTGGAACTCCTTCACCCTTGCAGCGGAGGCTGTTTTCGGCTCCACTACCACAGGCTTGAAAATAAGGTCAAACAGCCAGTTTCCGGAAAGGTCCTCCTGAGGTATGTAGTATTTGGCGTCCTTCTTGATTTTTTCAGACAGTTTGCGGCCTTCGTCATCCAGCAAGTATTTCACTATCGAGGACGAGAGGACTGACCATACCTGCTTGTGGTAGAATGACCAGCCTCCGTCCGGCCTCTTCCTCAAATGGAGTTGCATTGTAGAGATGTCGGACAAAAGGCTGTAAACGGCGCTGCCGGACATAGGATAACCCATTGTGACATTGATGGATGTGATTGCCGGGTCAATGCTGTTGAGTATCGGGGCGAGAAGGGTCTCGTCCGGAATGACAATGGCGGTGTCAGCCCCATTGTGGTCTAGTCTTCCGACCTTCGAGATATCTCCCCCGGCTGCGGAATCAGCCACGGAGCGCAGTATGTCCGGAAGGTACTTGGCCTGGCCGACCGAAGAAGGCACGCTTACGATTTCAATGTGGGGGCCGGGACCGCAATCCCCTCCGTCCGGCTCAAATGCCTGGGGGAAGTCCTTGACATTCTGCGACATGAACATCGAGGCCTTGTTGAGCGGGTCCTTTATCATTGACGAGGACCAGTCCCAGCAGAACTCCGCAAGTCCGGCATTCTTCATTTTCCGGAGAACCGTCTTCTCGCATTCATTCAATGCATTCAGTCCTACGAAGATATATTTTTCCGTATCCGGGAAAGCAGCCGGGAGAATGTCGGCCGCCGGCTCCTCCGCAAGCCTCGACGCAAATCTGCGGTAGGCCATTCCTTCGTATGCGGATTTCTTTTCTTCCAGGGACTTGTTGAATGCCTTGTACAGCGGGGCCATAATGTTCCAGATACCTAGGAATCTCTCCTTGACCTTCGGGTTGTCGGAGTCAGGGTTGACTTTCAGGCTGTTGCCATCCCTGAAATGGCTGATAAATTGCTCAATAGCGGCACGCTGGGTATCAGTAAGATAAGTGAATGTATCCTGTAGCTGCCTGAAATCGGCGACATTGGCATAGAGTTTCACCGGATCGGCGAGGTACTTGTCCACGTCGTCGAAATCGGCAAGGATAACATCGCCCCAGAAAATGAAATCATCCAGGGGTTCGGCGTTCTTGTTGAGCTTCCTGTAGCATTCGTACAGTTCCAGGAGCAGGGCCACTCTCCCTGCAGGCTCCGCACCGCTGACCTTGAAGAAAAACTCGTTCATTGTCAGCATTTCCGGGGCAATAACCGGGCTGGATGCGGCATCCTCCCTGATGGCATCGGCGAGATATTTCCTGAAGAAAACCATTGACCTCCGGTTCGGGAAGATGAAGCATTTCCCTGAAAGTTCCTCACCTGCCTGGAGGTAATGGTCGGCTACTTGTCTCAAGAATGGTATCATATTGTCATTTTTTTGTTCAATATTATATACTCCCAAAGTTAGGAAATCTTGCAGCCAAAATCCGGCAGTTTTCAAAAAAATATTATTCCCGTCCTGGAACTAACTTTGAAATAGAAAATAAAGAACTTATATTTGTAAAGCATTTATTGACATTTGCTAATAATTTTTAATAACACTATATATGAACAATAACAAATTTGAATTATCGCCAAATGCCATTGCAAGATATGCCGGCAAGGCGCCCGAGGCTTTCACCAAGGCCGATATAATTGACTTCATCATTTCCAGAGGTGTAAAAATGATTAATTTCCTCTATCCGGCACAGGACGGAAGGGTGAAAACATTGAATTTCTACATCAACAGCCGGGATTATCTTGAGACAATCCTGACCCAGGGGGAAAGAGTGGACGGTTCAAGCCTCTTCCCGTCATTCGTGGAGCCCGGAAGCAGCGATCTTTACGTGATCCCGAGATACCGTACCGCCTTCCTGGACCCGTTCTGCGAAATACCTACAGTATCATTGCTCTGCAGTTTCTACGACAAGGACGGACATCCGTTCGAATGTGACCCTCACAGGAGCGTTCTCAAGGCTGCCGAGGTGTTCAAGTCGAGGACCGGAATGACATTCGAGGCTATGGGCGAACTGGAGTACTATGTCATTGCGGACGAGGAGAAACTATTCCCAGGCACAGACCAGAAGGGTTATCACGAATCAGGCCCGTTCGCCAAGCTTGGCGGTTTCAGGGCGGAGTGCATGGACTTCATAGCAAAGGCCGGAGGCGTGATGAAATACGGACATAGCGAGGTTGGAAGCTTCACCCGTGACGGCAAGACATTCGAACAGAACGAAATCGAGTTCCTGCCTTGTCCGGTGGAGAGTGCCGCCGACCAGATTCTCCTTGCAAAATGGGTCATCCGCAATCTTGCTTTCAGGCACGGCCTGGATGTTTCTTTCGCACCGAAAATCATTGTCGGGGAAGCCGGCTCTGGAATGCATATCCACATCAGGATAATGAAAGACGGTCATAACCAGATGGTTGCAGACGGCAAGCTCTCCGAAATTGCCAGGCGGGCCATCGCCGGAATGCTGGAACTGGCCCCGGCCATCACTGCTTTCGGAAACAAGAATCCGACTTCTTATTTCCGCCTCGTCCCTCATCAGGAAGCCCCTACGAATATCTGCTGGGGAGACTGCAACAGGTCAACCCTCGTGCGTGTACCTCTCGGCTGGATTTCAGGCACGGACATGTGCGGCGATGCAAATCCGGCTGAGGCTGCCTGCAAGAACAGGGTTGTCACCGACACTACCGGCAAACAGACTGTGGAGTTGCGCTCCCCTGACAGTTCAGCTGACATTTACCAGCTGATGGCCGGACTGTGCACTGCCTGCCTTTACGGACTTGAAATGCCGAAGGAAAAGTCCCTGGCCATCGCAGAAGCCAATTATGCCAGCCTTGATATTCACAAGGAGGAGGCTTCCGGACGCTTCGCCGCATTGCCTGCCTGCTGCTGGGAATCGGCCGAATGCCTTGACGCCGAGAGGGAAATCTTCGAGAAGGACGGCATCTTCCCGCCAAGGATGACCGACGGCATCATTGCCTCGCTCAAGGCTTTCAATGACAAGGGAATGCTTTCCGAGGCAGTGAAAGACAATGCCAAAGTGACTGAATTAGTCAGGATGTATTACTATTGCGGATAATCTTTCGGAAAATGAAAATAAATACCGATATTAGCGAAATAAATGGTAACACTATGAAACGCAACACAATTTCGCTGATATCGGTATTTTTCATTTGCTTGCTGGCTGGCTCTCTTGCCAATGCCCAGAACAGGGTCGATGCGACCTTCCCGAAAGAAGACCTCTTCAGTCTCGGTTCATATTATTATCCTGAGCAATGGGATGAGTCCCAATGGGACAGGGACCTTGGAAATATGGCAGCGATGGGCATCAAGTTCACCCATTTCGCCGAGTTCGCCTGGGGAATGATGGAGCCGAAAGAGGGAAAGTATGAGTTCGGCTGGCTCGACAAGGCCATTTCACTTGCAGAGAAGCATGGCCTCAAGGTCATTCTCTGCACGCCATCGCCTACTCCCCCGGTCTGGCTCACCAAGAAATCCCCGGAGGTGCTTATAGTGAGGGACAACGGAGTGCAAATCCAGCACAGCCGTCGCCAGCACGCATCCTGGAGCAGTGATTGGTACAGGTCATGCGTGAAGCGCATTGTCACGAAAATGGCTGAGCGGTACGGGAACAACCCGACGGTCATTGGCTGGCAGATTGACAATGAGCCCGGGCATTACGGGGTTATGGACTACAGCGAGAACGCACAGGAGAAGTTCAGAAGATGGCTGAAGGAAAAATACGGCAGCATTGACGAGCTGAACAGGGTCTGGGGTTGCTCTTTCTGGAGCGAGACATACCAGGATTTCGGCCAGGTAAGACTTCCGAATGCGCAGGAACTCCCGGAGAAACCGAACCCGCACGCCGTCCTCGACATGAAATGCTTCATGGCCGACGAACTGGCCGGCTTCGTCAATTTCCAGGCTGACATCCTGCGTTCAATTATATCTGACAATCAATGGATTACCACCAACCTCATCCCGGTATTCACGCCGGTTGACCCGGTAAAGATTGACCATTTGGACTTCCTGACCTATACGAGATATCTGGTAACCGGACATAAGGACGGCATAGGAGAACAGGGATTCCGCATTGGAGATCCGGAATATCTTGGCTTCAGCAATGACCAGTTCCGCAATTTCACCGGCAACCGTTTCGCCGTGATGGAGCTCCAGCCTGGCCAGGTGAACTGGGGGACTTTCAACCCGCAGCCAATGCCTGGCGCAGTGCGTATGTGGGTTTACCACGTATTCGCAGGAGGGGGCAAGTTCGTTTGCAACTACCGTTTCCGCCAGCCTTTGAGGGGTAGCGAGCAATATCATTACGGCATGATGCTCACCGACGGGGTAACCCTTTCTCCGGGCGGAGAGGAATACGTGCAGGTCAACAAGGAACTGGAACTGCTCCGCAAGGCTTACGACCCGAAGGCAAGGGAGCCTGAATGCCGTGCGGCAAGGCGTACCGCCATTCTGTATGAGATGCCCAATCATTGGGAGGTGGAGAACCAGAAGCAGACTCCTCAATGGAAGACTCTCGACCATGCCCAGAAATACCACAACATCCTGAAGAAGATGGCCTGCCCGGTGGACGTTATTTCCGAAAAGGCTGATTTCAATGATTTCCCGTTCCTGATAGCCCCTGCTTACCAGCTTCTGGACAGGGCTCTTGTGGCAAGGTGGACGGATTACGTGGAGAAGGGAGGCCATCTGGTTTTGACCTGCAGGACCGGGCAGAAGGACCGCAACGGTGCTCTCTGGCAGGAACTGCTTTCCGCTCCGATATACGGCCTGGCCGGAATCAAGGGCCTGTTCTACGACCATCTTCCGCAGAATTACTACGGCAAGATCGAAATGGACGGCAAGTCCTACAAATGGAACAACTGGGCCGATGTCCTGACCCCAGAAGCGTCAACGGAGGTCTGGGCCGGTTATGCTGACCAGTTCTACAAGGGCAGTGCAGCCGTCACCCACCGCAGGCTCGGCAATGGCACCGTGACATATATCGCCGCTGATACCGATGACGCCGCCCTGGAGGAAGATGTTCTCCGCAGGCTCTATTCCGAGGTCGGCGTAGAGGTGGAAAATCTTCCTAAAGGCGTAATCAAGGAGTGGCGGGACGGCTTCAACATCGTCCTCAACTACCGTTCAGATGCCGTCAGCATTGACATTCCTGCCGATGCGGAAATCATTCTCGGAGGTCGGGAACTGGAGCCTGCGGGCGTGGCTGTGTGGAAATAACCCTGGGCTTGGCATTGTCAAATTTAATTTTGCCATTGCTTTCGTTTTTTGCTAAATTTGCGGTTGACACAAACCGCAAACAGTATGTTGTACCCTATTGGAATACAGAATTTTGAAAAGCTCCGTGAAGGTGGCTATGTTTATGTGGACAAAACTTCGTTGATTCACAAACTGGCAAACTCCGGAACATACTACTTCTTAAGCCGTCCCCGTCGGTTCGGCAAGAGCCTTCTCATATCCACGATGGAAGCCTATTTCCAGGGGAAGAAGGAACTGTTCAAGGGACTGGCAATGGAGCAGTTGGAGAAGGATTGGAAGGAATATCCGGTGTTGCATCTGGACTTAAATGGAATATCATACAACTCAGAAGACGTTCTGGATCAAGTACTTCACCTGAAACTCTCCGCCTGGGAGGCTGAATATGGGACAAAAGCCACATCCACAGTTCCCGGTTTGAGATTCCAGAACATCATTGACGCTGCCTATTCCTCTACAGGACATCAAGTGGTTATTCTAATTGATGAATATGACAAGCCTTTAGTGGATAACCTTGGCAATGAGGAACTTACCGAGCATTACAGAAGGACGCTCCAGGGATTCTACAGCGTGCTGAAGGCCAAGGACGGGAAGATTCGGTTCGGGTTCCTGACAGGAGTGTCGAAGATTGGCAAGCTCAGTGTGTTCAGTACGCTTAACAATCTTCGGGACATATCAATGGAGACTGAATATTCCGATATTTGCGGCATTTCGGAAGAAGATCTGCACAAATATTTCGACGGGAGTGTCTCTGAACTTGCGGAAGCAAATCGATTAAGCATTGACGAATGCTACAACAAGTTGCAATACAAGTACGACGGTTATCATTTCTGTGAAGATTCCGTGGGAATGTACAACCCGTTCAGTTTGTTGAACACATTCAGTTCCAGAAAATTCCAAGACTACTGGTTTGAAACCGGTACCCCGACTCTTCTGGTGAATGTGATGAAACGGACCTCATTCGATGTGACTCGACTTTTGGAGGATTTTGATGTATCCGCCTTTGGCATAAGTAGTTTGCAAGATATCGCTCAACGTCCAATCCCCTTGATGCACCAAACTGGTTATTTGACAATCAAGCATTATGACCAGGAATTCAGGGAATATACTCTTGGCTTTCCAAACGATGAAGTCAAGAATTGCTTTCTGAATTTCATTTATCCTCATTTCGTTTGTCAATAGCCCCGGAAACTCTTCAAAATCGGCGTAAGTTTCTCTACTGCCAACAGACGGATCGAGGAGTGGAAGGTGGTTGAATGAATAATACTTGGAGAGTTATAATTGAGCAAAGATGATTTGTTCGATTTATGGCAAAGATTCCGGCCGGTGCGGAAATCATTCTCGGCAGACGGGAGCTGGAGCCTGCGGGCGTGGCTGTGTGGAAGCAGCTATACCAGCCGGCCGCACCTCTGTACCGATGACATCCATATTGCTGTCTCCGCATTCCTGACGCATTGCATCAAGGGCTTTCTGAAGTCTCTCAACCACCTCCGGGTACATTTCCTTGACATCGTAGCGTTCACCCGGATCCCTCCTGAGATCATAGAGGGCCCAATCCGTCTGTCTCGTACACCTTTTCCCGGAAGAACCGTCATCGTGCGGGAGCATTCCCTCATATGAAACATACTTGTGAGGCTCAACCAGTTTGAAACGGTCATCCCTGACAGCGTCAAGCTGGTTATTCTGAACATAATAGTACAGATACTCATGTGCCCGATAACTGTTATCGCCAAGCATCAGGGGAAAAATATTCTTTCCGTCAATCTTGTTTTCCGGAAGGCTCCCTCCTGTAATTGCGGCAATAGTCGGCAGGATGTCAATGGCTCCACACATTCTGTTGCAAATAGCTCCTTGTGGAATCTTGCCAGGCCATTTCATTATGCAAGGTACCCTTTGTCCTCCTTCGAATGTTACGTGCTTTGCTTCACGCAAGCCAGCGGAAGAACCTGCCCTTGCCCCAAAATTCATCCAGGGACCGTTGTCCGAGGTGAATATTATCAAAGTATTCTTCTCGGCTCCTATTCTCCTGACGGCATCCACTATCTGGCCCACGCTCCAGTCTACCTCCATCATTGCATCTCCGAAAAGCCCCTGCTCGCTTTTCCCTCTAAATCTGTCCGAAACTGCAAGTGGCACGTGAACCATAGTATGGGCAAAATACAGAAAGAATGGTCTCTTTCTGCTACGGCTGATGAAATCCACCGCCCTTTCCGTATAAAGCGTGGTCAACTCATCCTGATCGTCCATAGACTTGATATACCTGACGACATTATTCCCATCATAAAGTGGAAGCTCAGGTCTGTCCATAACCCGCTCCGTCTGAATCTCACCAGGCTTGACCATATAGCCGTACGGCCACATATCATTGGAATACGGAAGACCGAAATATTCGTCAAACCCCCTCTGGAGCGGCAAGAATTCATAATCATCCCCCAGATGCCATTTGCCTACGGCTGCTGTCACATATCCGAGTTCCTTGAGAATATTTGAGATAAACGTTTCCGATGTATTTACCCCAATCCCGGTACCGGGCTTCAACGCACCGTATATACTGATTCTGTTTGGGTAGCAGCCTGTCATAAGTCCGGCCCTGGAGGCTGAACTGACAGCAGATGGCGAATAGAATTGTGTGAACCTTATCCCGTCGAAGGACAAGCGGTCAATATTCGGGGTGGAATAGCCCTGCGCCCCTGTTACAGTCAGATCGCCATAGCCCATATCATCCATATTGATAATGATGATATTGGGCCGGTCATCGCCTGCCCTGCCCGGAGCCATTCCGGACAAGGCAACTTGAAACGATGAACCAGTCAATAATAAAGTGACAACTCTTCTCATTCCGCGAGAGAGACAAGCCAGTCGGCGAACTGTTTTCCAAAGTCAGTTATTCCCGCGGTTGGGGCAGCGGAATTCAGCACTACCTGAACTGCCGCATCGTCTGCAAAACTGTGGTTCAATCCCTCCCAGCTGATCTTGTTCGCAGCATTGTCAAATGTGTAGGATGCCCCGATTTCAGTCAATGAGGCAATGTTGCTGTCCGTTTCCGCAGGAGCCAGACGAGCAGTATGGCTGATACCTCCGTCCTTTCCGCAGAAGATGTTGTAGCCCTTGGATTCGGCCCCGGTCTTGCTGGCAAGGACGGCCCAGGCCTTGTTGGATTCATCCGCCGGATGGGTATTTACAACGATATTGTTCATCAGATACGCACAATATCCTTTGCTGGCATCTGTTTCCGTCCTGATGGTTCCGGTTCCGGAGGAGAATGAAGAATCCTCAATGATGGTGGAATTGACAAGGATATAATTGTTGTTGAGATTGAGAGAAGGGTTGTTCTTTCCGGAAGCTGTATCCTTGTTTCCAATGAAAAGGCATTTGTTGATACCGATATTGCCCTTTGCAAATATGGTTGTACCATAGGCATCCTTCCAAATCGAATTATCCTTGAACACACAGTCATTCAAGAACATAAGGCCCTTGTCGCCCTCAGTTCTTATCACTCCGCCCCTTGAGCCGGAGGAGTTTCCTGTAAACAGGCATCTGTCAGCCTTTACCACACCATCCTTCAGATAAAGAGCAGCACCGCCGTGTACACCGGTAGCCTGGTCGGTATGGTCGATATTGTCCCTGAAAATGCAGTTGCTGAAGGATACGGACGCTGTAGTGGAGTTCACGCATACAGCACCTCTCGAAACAGTCAACAAATCCGCATCATTTATCGTGCAGGCATCGCTGAAGGTTACTCCGTCAATGCTGAATGCGGTCTGGGGGCCGAACACGAAGCCCGCATACTGTTTATCTCCGGAAAAAGCCGTGACATTCGTCTCCGGATTCCTGCCACTCAAATCTGTCCCCTTGCAGGATGAGCTGTAACCTCCGTAAATATTGACCGCAACAGGGACTGTATAGCCGTCAAAATCCACTATCCTGTATTTCAGGGAAGGATCTGCGACAACATACTTGCCCTCTGCTAAATGGAAATTCTTTCCGTCAACTGCCATAGCCCTGTCCATGACATTGTTCTCCCCCGGGGACATCAGATTAAGGAAATCCTCCTTGCTGAAAGCATTCTCCCAGTTCTTGCCAGAACGGTCTCCGGCACCTGCCGGCGTCACGAAATAATCCGTAACCGTCACTGGTTCAGCCTCATCAACCACTCCGAAATCATATAAATACGATCTTTCAAGAGCCAACGGGCCTTCCACGATTGATGTCACAATTGCCTTCCCCTCGGTTGACATTGCAGTAATCATCATTCCCTGGGACAGGTCCGCAGGAGTAACTCCGACATAGTATTTTCCGGCAGCCACAGCCTTTCCAACGGACGAAGAAGGGAATGTCACGTTGCCGGACGGTTTGTCAATGTTTTCCGAACTGATGGAAGTTCCTGAAAATGAAATTATTGCATTACCCGCAAGCGGACTTCCGTCAATGGATTTGAAAACTACCTGAGCGACATCCTCCCTTTCAACGGTAAATGTCAGCAACGCACAGATATTATTGAAAGAGAAAGACGTTCCTGTCGCCATTGCCGCCATCGCTCCCGCATTTGCGAAAGATCCATCCTGCACAGACGGAATGGCAATCGAAATGTGTTCGTCATCGACCAGGCCTGTGCCCAATGACGATGGATAAACTGCATAGTACACCTCCGACTCGGCGACAGATGCGTTGAATTCGGAAGACTTGCCGGAAGATTTCGCAGAGGCTGCCGCCCTCTCCATATCCGATTTGCCCCAAATAATGGTAATTTCGTCTCCGGCCTCCCAGCCCGTCGATTTGCTGCCGTCCTCATTGTCTGAGATGACAGTTCTGGTCGAAGGCGTCTCCACTGAGGCCGTAAATGTCTTGTCCACAGTAACTATCTCTTCAGGAGTATCATCCTCTGAAGGCTTTACAGGAACATATTGCACTTCATAGTCATCGCAGGCTGCAATCATTCCTGCCGCGGCAAATATGACTGCCGCATTTCTTATTAATCTTTTCATTTCAGATTTCAATTATAGTGGTGTTATATATGAGGCGGCCTTGTAGCCGTCAAGTCCGACATTGTCAATGTTGCCGGTAAAGCCCGGGCCTCCACCGGCCGTGTATCCCATGCTTTCTCCCTTCTCGGAAGGACTCACCCAGAAGGAATACAGTTTCCCGTTCTTCTGGATGAAATGGAATCTGACTTTCTTGCCGGCTACTCCGGAAAGGTCTTTCTTCCCTTTCCATTCCATCCTGATGATGGTAGAATTTCCAGATACCGCAGTGCAGTCCGATGAACTGAAGCCCGGGATGACAGCCCCGTTCTCATCCAGAATCTCAGCCCTCAATTCTCCATTCGCGCAGTCCGCATTGACGAAAAGATACTTTCCGGAAAATGTCACAGGAACTGTTGTCAACTCTCCATCGCCCGACATTGAGCAGAATCCGTCTCTCCTCAGGACAGCAATACCAGTAGCGCTGTCATCGTGCAGTGATGCCGACTCGCCAGGGCGTGCGGCATTGCCACGGAAGCCGCTGTAATAGAACCAGAGTTGGTCTCCCATCACAATGCAGATGCCTCCTACAGACTGGACATAGCCCCTGTCCCAGGCCTCTGAAGTTCTGGATGAAGGGATGAATGCATCCCGGCAAGGCCTTGTCCAGTGAAATCCGTCCCTACTGAAAGAGATTTTGAGATCTGTCACTTTCGGACGGCCGGCATTCATCGCTACATCGTTCTCATCGACAAGAATCTGGTGCAGACCGAGCATAACGCTCTCGTAGGCCACAGCATTGAGATTATACAGCTGGGCAGGAAGCCCAATCTGGGGGTCAGGCTCATCCAATTTGTCCGCACGGCACCAGAACACCGGGTCAGATTTCTCCCACGATGCACCCTCAAGGAAATCGGACGATTCCCGATAATATCTTGTACGCCCGTAGTTAGTAGGGCCAAGTGCGCCTACAGACCTTATGCTGAACACCCATTTCTTCCGGAACGGATTGTAGAACATTGTACTCCTGTCCCCGCAGACACCGGTATCCTTGCGCTTGGTCCAGGTAATTCCGTCGGAAGACACCATGGCCTTTCCGCGGCTGTCAGCGGCATTGGCATTGGGTTGCCTGAAGAACATCTTGTAACGCTGGTCATCAGGGGCGTCATAGTCGAGGACTACTGCGCATGAATTCGGCACCAGATCAGAGATAGTGAGCAGTTCATTCGTACCGTTCTTGTTGATTGATGGCCGTTCCCAGGAAAGACCGTCAGTGCTGGTGGCATAAGCCATTGTATTCAGCCAGCCGGCCTCGTACCACATCTTGAACTTGTTCTCCCGGGGCTCCCACCACACTCCTCCATCTTTAGGCACAGCGCCCTTGAAATGGCCGCTTGGTATCTCCAATTTGGATTCCGGCTTCAGAACCGGATTCCCGACATATTTTTTCGCAGTATGGCATTCCCTGGCAAGAGTCGTCCTCTCAATCAGGAAATCATCCACAAACAGTTGTCTTCCGACATCAATTGGCACCACATCCGGATGGGATGAACCCAGATACGGCACATCCATCACAGCATCCGAAGAAGGGTCTCCTCCGGCAGGCGGCCATTTATCCGGAAGCAAGATTCCATTGTACAAGGTCCGGGAATCCTCCGGTTTATCATCCGGTCCGTCCGACGGATCATCCGGGTTGTACCAGGGGTTGCCCCCAGGCTCCTTCCCGCAGGCCGAAACCACAATGGCCACAGCCTGGATCATTATGATTATTTTATTGAATCTCATATACTTACGCTTTTTCCATTAGTTCGTCTGTCATATCCTGCGTTTTCGGATGAAGCACGGTGAGCTGCAGCAGAATCGAGACGCATACAACCCCTATCATCAGAAAGAATATCTCATTCTGATACCCCTGCTCAAGAGCTTTGCCAAGTGCTGTTGTAATGACAGCCCCGGCAGATATTCCGACCATGTTCATGATGCCGTATCCGGTTGCCCTGTACCTTGATGGAATGAACTGGCAGAGTATCGGCATATTGTTCGTGTCGAACATTCCGAAGCCGAGGCCGAACACCACTGCGCTCAAGACGGCAGTGAGAAGGCTGTTTCCGAAATTCATCAGGATGAGGGCAGGCACAATCAGGGACAGGCCCAGAGAGCTTGTATAAACCCTTCCTTTAAGCGACTTGCCCACCCATCTGTCGGATAGCCAACCACCAATGAAGACTCCGATGAAAGAGGACAATGCCAAAGCCATTGTTGAAATCGGGCCGGCCTTTTCCATACTGATGCCTAGCGACTCCGATATCATTGTAGGAAGCCAGTTCTTCGTCGTCCAGCCCGGGAGGTTCAATGCGGCAAAATAGAAGAGCATCACCCAGAAAGCGATATTGGTAAACAATACCGACAACCCTTTGAAGGATGAGGCCATCTCTTTCACAAGACCGGTTCCCTCATCTTTCGTTTCAACGTGACTTTTCTTTTCCTTGAGGAGAGCAATCAGCACGAAGCTGTAGAGTATTCCTACAATTCCGAAAACATGGAAGGTAAACTCCCAGGATGTCCTGGCGGCAATAGTGGCTCCGAAGCCGCCGAAAGCCTGTCCGAGATAAACTCCGGAAGTGAGTATTCCTATCGCCGTGGAACGCGTGGAGCCCTGGTGATAGTCAGCCGCAAGAGAGAGGGCTGCCGGGATATAGAAAGCTTCGCTGACACCCATCACTGCACGCAGGACATAGAGGTGACGGATATCGTGGACAAATCCCATTGCCATTGTAACGCCCGACCATATAGCCAGGCTGAAAACAATCAGCCATTTTCTGTTGGACCGGTCTGCAATCATCCCCGAAATAGGACTCATGATGGCATAAATCCACAGGAAAATCGCCATCAGCCGCCCGAAGTTGGTTACAGACTCAAGTTCCTTGATATCAGCCATCATGAACGGACGCATCGTCGCAAGCATTTGCCTGTCCAGATAGTTCAATGTCGAGACAATCACGAGGAGGACGATAACAATCCAGGGGTAGTATTTCTTTTCTGACAACATATCAGTACAGAATTTTAATTACGACCTTCTTTACCCATCCCTCTTCGCCAGGGCGTATGCTCGGGCGGTGGGCATCATCGGGCATGAATATGAAAAAGCTTTCAGGCCCGGCCTCACTGTAAACCGTCTTGTCGTCCGGGCAGGTGAAGAACTGAATGTCATTGTCCCCGTCATAGTCTGTCAACGGCGACGCGAACTTTGCCGGAGCAACTCCCATCTTCTCCTTTCCGGAGATGACATATTGGAGGTCAATGTATCTCCGGTGAGTCTCAAACCTGCATCCCTCAATCGGTTTCGGCTGGTACTCGCTTACGATTGCGAAAACAGAATCACCCTGAATCGGGTATCTTCCTGCCTGAATTCTTTCAAGGTCAGTTGATTTCAGGAAATCAAAAGCAGCCTTCCATCTGTCTTTGTTGGCATTGAAATGTCCGGCGACCCCGGCATCATTCACTGTCCTATCCGGAGAGACACTCCACCCACAGGCCCATTCCGGGGACCGGTGCGAATTATTGCAGGCTGTGATGCACATGGCAGAAAACAATATAAAAGTCCAAAATCTTCTCATAATACTTTCTCAATTTCAGCCTTGATACTGGCGACATTGCCACGAATCAATGCCAGATGCTCCGGAGAGACTCCGGAAAGAGGTGCGCACATACAGTTCCTGATAAGGCCCTCACAGTAAAGGGCTGCCTTGAGACCTTTAAGGAATGAAACGCTGGACTTGTCCACAGAATATATGTCAGTGGAAATCTTCATCACCAGCCGTTGAAGCATCTGGATCCTGTCCACATCATTGGCTTTGCAGGCCCTGAACAAAGCGGTATATAGTTCCGGGAAAAGATTTGAGCCGGAGTTGACACCACCGTTTCCGCCAAGAGCCATAGTAGATGCAAGCATCTCGTCCGGGCCGACGAGAATGCTGAATTCAGGATGTTCCGGCTTTATCCCGGCCAGAAGGGTATTGAAATATGTCCCGTTTCCGGAAGAGTCTTTCATTCCGATAATGTTCGGATGACCTGCCAGTTTTTTTGCGACAGGCACGGAAATCATAAGTTTGGTCTGCGCCGGGATATTGTACAGGAACAGAGGCAGTTCCACATTGTCCGCCAGAGTCTTGTAGAAATCATATATCTCCTCCTGGGTCAGGCCCAGGTAATATGGGAGAGCAGAGACCAGATAAGATGCGCCGCATTCCTTTGCATAGCCGGCAACGTTGAGAGCCTCCTCTATGCAGCAATCAGTAATACCCACCAGAACCGGCACTCTGCCGGCTGCGATTTCCACTGATTT
>JBJEBP010000337.1:0-5070 GCA_051870135.1 Candidatus Cryptobacteroides sp.
CCTTTTTGGTGCAAAAAAGCTGCGATTTTTTCACCGTTTTGGGCTTCGTGGCAATTTGGTGCAAAAATACCGCGATTTTTTCACCGTTTTGGTGGCGCGTGGCTATGTGCTGGGATTTGCTCGCTTCGTTCGCACATCCCTTGCCCTGCGCCACGGGCGATCTTACAAGCACATTCGCTCGCGCCTGCGGCGCTTGCGGTGTTTTTTTGTCAAAGCTCTTACGTGAGCGAGCTCACGACGGGCTTTGACAAAAAAACGCCCGGCATCTTCGATGCCGAGCGAATGTGCTTGTGATCCGGTTGGGATTCGAGAAATTACAATGAAATACAAAGGAATACAGCATTTTACTGCTTTGATTTACTTTCTATAAATGACTACTAAATAAATAGTTAGCGAAGTAGAGAGGAAGGAATTTACCAGTAATCGGCAGTAATGTGTCTCATTAAATTTTACCCGATATCGGACAAATATCGGACAAATATCGGACAAATTTTCTATCTTTGTTTTCGGTAAAACCTTGCTTTGAGATGACGATAAAATTCAAAATTCGAGTTTCACGGAGAATCAAGGATGGAGAACTTGTTCCGGTATATATCAGACTTCTTGACGGAGTGGCCTGTGACCAGACCGTCAAGACAAGGATTCTTGTGCGGCCGGACTACTGGGATTCCAGAGCTCAAGGTATAAAACCAAGATGTCTTTGTCCGGATTCTGAAAAACGGAAACTTTCAGACGACATTCTGAGCCTTCGCAGTTTTGTATCCCAGATGTATTATGACAAGAAATCTGCAGATGGCAATATACCTGCTGACTGGCTTGCCAGCGTAATCCGGAAATATTATAAAGATGGTGGGAAGAAACCGGATGCGACAACTCCTGCCAAACAGACATTTGATCTGCTTTATGACAGGTTTCTCGATGACAGGGAACTTGGAGAGGGTCGCAAACGCCATTACGAAGTCCTCAGAAGGATGATTCACAGATATGAATCGTATGTCAGATGTTCCCGGGGACGAAGCAGATATACCTTTGATGTGATAAAAACAGACCGGGACATTCTGGAGGACCTGTATGACTACATAGAGAATGAGTTCGAGTATGTTCAACGGTTTCCGGAGATATTAAAAGCAAATCCTGAAGCAAGGGAAATAAAGCCCCGGGGAGAGAATTACCTGAGCGGAGTATTCAAGGAACTGCGTGCATTCTTCAATTGGGCATATAGGACAAAAATCATAGAGGCATTCCCTTTTGATGGCTTTACGATGCCTTCAGAGCGATACGGCTCTCCCATATACCTTAGCTTGGATGATGTCCAGACAATCTGGTCGGCAGATTTTTCTTCCCGGCCCGCACTGGAGACACAAAGGGATATTTTCGTGTTCCAGTGCAATGTCGGATGCCGTGTGGGGGATTTGCTTCGGTTGAAGAAGCAGGATGTCATCAATGGTGCAGTTGAGTATATCCCGACCAAAACTATCAAGGAGACTGCGAGGACTGTGGTCGTCCCTCTTAATAAAATTGCCCTGGAGATAGTGGCGAAATATTCTGATCTTCCAGGTGACAGTCTTCTGCCTTTCATAAGTTCCGTAAATTATAATGACAGCATAAAAGACGTTCTTGAATTTGCCGGCATTACATATCTGGTCACGGAACTTGACACTGTTACCAGGAAGGAGAAGAAGGTTCATATCAATGATATTGCAAGCAGTCATCTTGCCCGCAGGACGTTCATCGGAAATATCTATAAGCTGGTCAAAGACCCTAATCTCGTATCCGCCCTCACAGGCCACGTTGAAGGCAGCCGCGCTTTCACCCGCTACCGGGATATCGATATGGACATGAAACGCGACTTGGTAAAGATATTGGAACGCAATCGTTGAATATTAAGTTTAATTATTGAAAATTATTATAACAAATGGGACTGCCAATAAATATTAATCAGTTGTTAAGCGGAAAGGTTGTAGAGTGGGAAAGGATGGATTTCAAAAAAGGATGGAATCCTGAAGATGTCCTGCACTCTGTTTGCGCCTTTGCCAATGATATCCACAATTGGGGTGGAGGGTATATAATTATCGGAATCGAAGAGGACAACGGGACACCTGTCCTTCCGCCGTATGGGGTTGATATCAAGGCTATTGATGGTATTCAGAAGGAGTTGACAAATGCTATCCATAAAATCGAGCCGATGCCGATTGTCATTCCGGAGCCAGTTCAATATATGGAGAAAACAATCCTGATACTCTGGATTCCTGGAGGAGAAACCAGGCCATATAAAGCTCCGGTTCATCTCGGAGCAAAAGAAATCCAGAAGGCATATTTCATAAGGCAGGGTTCTGTGACAAAGAAGGCGACTTTGCAGGAGGAACAGTTGCTTCTGTCATTGGCGGCCAAAGTCCCGTTTGACGACAGAATATGCCATGCTGCAAGCCTTGATGACCTCAGTTTGATTTATATCAGGGATTTCTTGCGCAAGGTAGATAGCAATATTACGGAAAAGGATATTCAGAATATGCCGTTTGAACAACTCTGTTGGCAGATGCAGATTATTGGCGGTACTCCAGAATTCGTGAGGCCAAAGAATGTCGGTTTGTTGTTCTTTTCAGAGAACCCGGAGAAATACATCCCGTACGCAAGAATAGAGCTTGTGCGTTTTTATGACGATGTTGGTGACCATTTCGACGAGAAGATTCTTCATGGTCCAATACACCTTCAATTACAGGAAGCCTTGGACTATATCCGTTCTCAGGTTATTGTGGAGAAGGTTGTCAAAGTTGAAGATAAAGCAGAGGCAAATAGGGCTTATAATTATCCATATACAGCGATAGAGGAGGTGCTGTCGAATGCAGTTTATCACAAATCGTATGATGACCGCAACCCTATTGAAGTCCGCATTGAGCCCAATTCAATAATTGTATATAGTTTGGCAGGCCCGATGCCACCGATTACCAATGCAGACCTCCGGAATGAACGGGTAGTATCCCGCAACTACAGAAATCGCCGAATAGGTGATTTTCTGAAGGAACTTGATATGACGGAAGGACGTTCAACAGGTTTTCCTAAGATTTACAGGGCAATGAGGAACAACGGCTCTCCTGATCCGGTATTCAAAACAGATGATCTGAATCAGTATTTTCTTGCAGAGCTTCCTATTCATCCTGCTTTTGTGGGTGAGAATGTCGCTCGTGATGTCGCTCGTGATGTCGCTCTAGATGTCGCTCGTGGCCCGGAGGATATAGATACATTGGAGTCATTGATAATCAGGATGATATCTAAAGATAAACACGTTACGCGTACTGAAATGGCAGAAGTGGCCAAAGTCAGCACAAAAACCATAGAGCGACAAATCAAACAAATGCAAGACAAGGTTCGATATGTCGGAGTCGGGAGAAAAGGCCACTGGGAAATTTTGAAATGATATGAAACTGAATCAACCGCTGAAAGATACACGTGACAAGGAACTGAGCAATCTCTGGTTTGACTTGCTATTGAATGTCGCAGGAGTAATCTTTGTGCCTGTGATGTCTGGAAAAATATACAATGTATGTACTGAAGAAGGCTATCCGGATTGGATGATAGTTATTTCTTTGATTGTCTGTGACCTGTTCTTTTTGTTTATGGCCATTGTTTACTACATCAAGATTTCTCAAACGAAAAAAATGTGCAACGCATTCCAGGAGAACATTGATGCCTATTCTCCCTCAGGCCAAAACAGCGAATCAGCGGCTGCAAACATTTCCAAGTCATTGAAGATTTTTGTATTGTCAATCACACGCAAGTGGCGGGCGGAACGTCGAAAGGCGGACCGTGATAGTAAAGTTTCAGAAATGTTGTATACGCAGGTTCCGGATTTACTCCAAAAAAACGGGGCATTGGCCGAAGAGAATTCAAGATACAAAGAGCAGCTGTTTGAATCCTCCAATGCGAATCTTGCACTTTCGCAAGAAAATTCTGCCTTGCAACAAGAGTTGGATCAAAACAAGCTTGCTTTGGAAGCAGTCCGCACACATCATCCGAAAAGAAATGTGGAAAGTCTGTTCTTGATAGAAGATGAAGAAAAGAAGGAATTGATCATAGAGAAATTCTGTTCCATATTGAACAAGGACCAGTACTTGTCGGAGGGTTATGCCAATAATATTGCCATTTATTATTGGGCCGCGGTGCGTCTGCGATATATTTCGGATAATGTTGATGCCTTCTCATCCACGTTCTATGAACATTCCGGCAAAAATCGGGATGCGTTCAGAAAGGCTTTGAGCAGAGCCAAGAAAAAACAGGCCGATTCCATCTCTATTGAGTCAGCCATTGCAGAACTGGAGAAACTATAATAATCACGCAGAATGGTGTCCAATTATTTGTCCGGACAATTAATTGGACAGTAAATTATTGAATTTCAACAGAAAATGTTATTCTTTTGCAGTCGCTTCAGATTGAGGCGGCTGTCTTTTTATGTGGATCCCATAAGAAGAATGTTGGCCAAGTCTGGGCAATGTATAACAATCAAAATTTTCAAATTATGGGAAATATCGAACTGCCATCTATGGCAAAGTCATCTGCTGTATGTTATACCGTCAGTCACGATGATTTGATTGACTTCGCAAATGCGATAATCAAAAAAACTCAAGAAACAGCTGAACAAGAATCTGCCAGCCAAGACATCCAGGAAGAATACCTTACACGGAAAGAGGTAATGGCCATTCTGAAAAGGTGCGATTCCACAATGACCAAGTGGGCGCGGACTGGATATCTCGAACCTGTCAGAATAGGCGGAAAATACCTCTACAGGAAGTCTGACGTGGAGAAACTTATGAAACATTGAGGTGGTTAGCGAGTTTATGTTCCGGCCTTGCCGAAACTCCTCGCCGCTCCCCTCGGTCGCAGTTTTACAACACCAATGATTATGGGAAAGGAACGAAGGACAGGACGCCCTCCGATGGGCGCCGAAAAACGACGTCACAAGGTGACTGTCACCCTGAATGACCAGGAATATGATCAGGTATCCCTGAAGGCCGGGCTCACCCCGTTCACCATTTCTGAATACTGCCGCAAGGCGGCGCTCAGGCATCAGGTACG
>JBJEBP010000338.1:0-5055 GCA_051870135.1 Candidatus Cryptobacteroides sp.
CGACAGGGACAAGGACATCAGAATCGCTGAGACTCAGAGGGATACCCGTATCTGCACAGCTGACGCCAATGCAAAGGCCGTGGAGGGCGAGAACAATTCCAAGATAGCCATTGCCAACTCCGACGCAATCCGCAGGGAGAAGGAGGCCGAGGCTGCAAGAATTGCCGTGGCTGCCGAGAAGGTACAGGCCGCAAAGGCATTGGAGGAGGCCTACAAGTCAGAGCGCGACGCCGAGGCTGCCCGTGCAGAGAGGGAGAAGGCTACCCAGACCGCCAATGTTGTGGTACCTGCCGAGATTGAGAAGGAGAAGGCCATAATTGACGCCGAGGCCGAAGCTGAGAAAATCCGCAGGATGGCAAAGGGTGAGGCTGACGCCATCTACGCCAAGATGGATGCACAGGCGAGGGGTATGCTGGAGATACTCTCAAAGCAGGCCCAGGGTTTCAACCAGCTCGTCGCAGCTGCTTCAGGAGATCCGCAGAAAGCCGTGCTCATGCTCATCGCCGACAAACTTCCGGAGCTTGTCAAGACCCAGGTGGAGGCTGTCAAGGGCATAAAGATAGACAAGGTAACCGTATGGGACGGAAACGGAGCCGACGGAAAGACCGCCACTTCCAACTTCATTTCCAATATGATGAAGTCCGTTCCGCCGCTTGAGGATCTCTTCAATATGGCAGGAATGAGCCTTCCGGGATATCTCAAGGGCACAGAGGCGGCCAAGCCGGAAGACGGGGCCGAAAGTGAAACTCCAACTGAACATTGATGCCTATAATTGTAAATGTAGATGTGATGCTCGCCCGGCGCAAGATGTCATCGGGCGAGCTTGCCGACAGAATCGGAATCTCTCCAACCAACCTTTCCATCCTGAAGACCGGTAAGGCCAAGGCGGTGAGATTCACGACTTTGGATGCGATTTGCAAGGCTCTGGACTGCCAGCCGGGGGATGTTCTTGAATATCGGCCTGATGAAAATGTATAAAATCCGCGGTTCTTTGTGCAAGATTTCCGGATTTATGCATTTATCAATAGGTAATGGCCGAAAAGTCTGTCATATCGAGCGAAGCACGTAGTGCGTAGTCGAGATATCTATTGATGATAATCAATCTATTATACAGATCTCTCCACTCGCTTCGCTCGGTCGAGATGACAATTAATGGGCTTTTGAGTCAGCCTTACTAAAAACTTGAGAATTATGAAAACGAAAAGAACAACACTCTGGATTGCAGCCATTTCCTGCATAATGACAATGATTTCCTGCGGAGCGGGCAAGAAGGCCCTGACATCGGCAGACATTGACGGACAGTGGACTATCGTCGAGGCAATGGGCCAGGCCGTGACCGGAAACGAAGGCAATGTCCCAAGCATCAACTTCAATGTTGCCGAGAAGAGCGTAAGCGGCACCACGGGCTGCAACCGCTTCATGGGCGGTTTCACATTGGGCGAGAACAATGCAGTATCCTTCTCCCCTCTCGCCGCCACGAAGATGATGTGCCGGGACATGGAGGCTGAAACGCTGATTTTCCAGGCCACAGATGCCGCCAAAACCGCAAAGAAAGACAAGGAGGCACTGGTCTTCTGCTCAGAGGACGGCAAGGTTGTCCTCAAGATGACCAGGTAGTTTCCCCACCTACTAGGCACACCTAGTTTTTCACAAAAATTAATTTCTCACTTGAGGCTGGCCAGAAAGGCCAGCCTCTCTGTCATTCCACTATCGGGAAGACGGAAACCCGGAGCTCGGTGTAGCCGTAAGGTACCAGCTTTATCTGCAAGTCCTTGTCATCCAAGACTTTCAAGCTACCTGGAGCAGGCATTTCCGGAGTATATCTTCCTTCTTTGAGGGACCAGTCGATATGACGGACAGGAATCGTGATGGAGATAGGCGCAATGTCGAAAGGATAACCGCCGTCCGCGGTTACAGATACGAGGCTGTCGTCAATGACTCCATCAACTCCGCTGTAGGCATAGTTCCAGTCCCCGGCCGGGGTGATGCTCCAGCACGCAAATCCCTCTTCCTCAGGCACTTTGCCATTCATATTGGCATAGACGGCATTGTCCTCGACCTTCTCCTGAGGCACAGGATAGGAGAAGACAATCGGTCCTCTCTCGAAATAGATGCCCTGGTCCTTGAACTTGACAGCTCTCGTCTCGGCCTTGAACTCCAATGTAACCACATCTCCATTGCGGTAGTTGCGGTCCAGCGTGCAGTAACTTCCCGCCTTCGCTGTCTCAGGAGTGACATCTTTCCCGTTAAGTGAAACCTTCACGCCTGTACTCCAACCAGGAATCCTGAAAGTGAACGGAATCCTGGACCTGCGTGATATCGAAAATTCGAAGTCAATCTTGTCACTGAAAGGATAGGAAGTGTTTTCCCTTATCCGGAGCGAGGTCCCGTCAGCGAGAACGCTCTCATACCCTGACGGGCCGTAGAGAGCGGCCACGAGGGTATCCTTCTGCCCCTTCATCCACATCCTGGAAACGTAGTCCGGCATAATTCTATGAACATTGCCGGCGCAGCATTCAGTCTCGTGGGTCGGGCGGTATGCCATCCAGGTGGAGCCGTGGAAGAACTCATTGTGATTCGAGTTCCCGGTGGCGATGACCTGGTTGACGGACGAGAAATACTGAAGCGACTTGAAGTCCTTGGTAATTGCTCCCGGACCGGCATTGAACACTGCCTTCTCTATCATATCAGCCCATTTGGCATCGCCTGTTGCCATCAGGAAATAGCCCAATGTCCAGGTCCAGTCGGTAATGTCACAGGTCTCGTGGCTGTTGATTACATTGGCGCTTCCGACCAGGGCCTCCGCACTGGCAGGCACGCCGTCAGGCAGGAGATCATCCCTCTCAAGCCTCCTTTCGGCATTAAGGGCAAGGTCGAGGTACCTCCTGTCGCCAGTATAGGAATACAGCAGAACCGGGAGTTTCAACTCCTCCATACAGGACACGCCATGCATAAAGAGTTTGTCGTCCTTGGCGCAGGTTTCAGGTGTAAGGTCAATGAATCTGCCTGCGTTCCAGGCCTTTTCGCACATTTCCAGAAGCCTCGGGTCGTGAGTGCGGGAATACACCCAGAGCATTCCCTCAATGCTGACAATGTTCCTCCAGATCCCGAGGTCATCTTCAGAATATGTAAGATAATGCCTGTGAAGCGCATCGACCAGCCCGGCATCGCCGTGAATGTCGTAATATGCCTCCATTGCCCTGAAGAATACGCAGAACGGCCACATTGACTCAATCTTGCGGTTGCCGAGACGGCCGTTTCCCGCAGCATTGGCAAGTGTATATTTCACGCCCTCCTCTCCCCTTTTCACAAGTTCCTCATCATCAAGAAGATAACCCAAACGGAGAAGGCCGTCGGTATAGTATGCAGTCTGCTCATATCTCCACCAGTCGCTTCCATAGGACTCCGTGTTGCGGCTGATTTCACCTGCCCAGAGACAGGAGTTGTACGGATAGGACATTGCGTCAGGATGCCCGCTGAGGCCGCTCTTCTGTCTTTCAAGAAATACCTTGAGCCATCCTTCAGGACTTATCCCGCCGATTTCCCCGTCAGCGAACCTTCCATATGGAGCTGGAACGGCAGCAGAGCTGTGCTTCACTGCGTCAATAAGCTCGGCACGGTTGCCAGGTATCTCGTCAAGGGTGAAATAGGCGTGGTAAATACGGCCTTTCTCGCATACGAAGACTCTCACGCCGGATGGCGCGGCGCCGAGTGGTTTGCCGGTGGCGCTTGTGGTAATGTATGGGATATCCCCATCGGCAGTGACATAATTGTCGTGCTTGTGTCCGCAGATGACGGCATTGACTCCGGCATTCCTGAAAATATCTCTGTAATAAGACCTTGTGTCGGGCTTGATATTGAAATACTCCTCCGGCTCATCCGCTGATTTCAGGAAAAATGGATGGTGGGCGAGGACAATTGTCAACTCCCCCTTCTTCCCCTTTGCAAGTTCAGCCTCAAGCCAGGCCTTCTGCTCCAGATCAGCCTCGGAGCCCTCAATGTATTTGTAAAGATTGCTGTCCAGCCCGATGAACCGGATATTTCCAATCTTCTCGCTGAACCTGTCCGCACCAATGTATTTGTTCCAATATGTCAAATCCACACGACCGTTCTTCCCGTGGACATCGTGGTTGCCAGGCAAGCTCAGTTGCCTGATTTCAGGATTGATGGTAGAGGCAATACCGAGGAAGCCCTCCCACTGGAGGCTGTCCTTGTGGTCGTGTACAATATCGCCGGTATAGATTACGGCATCAGGGCAGGTAGCGTTGATAGCCTGTGCAGCCTTGGTGAATGTACCTGTCTCATAGGCGAAGTCTGCATTGGCGGTATAGAATCCGAACTGCGGGTCGGATACCTGATAGAAGACGACGGTATTGTCATTGCCGCATGCTGTAAGGGCCAATAATGCTATGGCGGCCAGTTTCATTAGGTGGTTCATATTTGTATTTTAGTTTATACAAATATATTCATTTTTGGCAGATTATCCGCAATTCGTACAGTAGTTTCGTCTTGAGATCCCCGGTCAGGCCGGGGATGACAGATATGGGTCCGGGGATGACAGGGATGGGTCTGGGATGGCAGGGATGGGTCTGGGATGAAGAAAGAAAAGCCCCTTCCTGTCATCTCGACCAAGCGAAGCGCGTGGAGAGATCTTTCGTAAAGATTTGATTATCAATAGATATCTCGACTGCGCGCTGAGTGCTTCGCTCGGCATGACAGTTTTTCGGATCAGTCCATACCTGGAAATGCAAAAAAAGTGGAAGCCAGGTGATAGCCTGGCTTCCACTTTTACGATAATCAGGATTATTCCTGTAGGCAGCGGACTGACAGTGCAGCAGATGGGCGATAGCTATGCGACGGCAGGATATAGCCATCGTTTCGCAAGATAAGGTATGTACACTTGTCAGCATAATATAGGCCGGCGCCTTTGTTGTAACCCCTATTATTGCCCTCGATATAGCCAGCAACAGGATACCAGATAGGTCCTGAAGAGCCTAAAGCCTTGTCTGTCATTGAGAGGTCATATCCCATGTTTGTGCTATCCCAATTGGATAC
>JBJEBP010000339.1:0-5053 GCA_051870135.1 Candidatus Cryptobacteroides sp.
ACTGACTATCATCGCCTCCGTGCCCTTCTCTACACATTCCCGAGCCTCTGCTATGCTTGTACCGTTGACAGACTGCTTCTGGTACAGATAGAGTGCCGCATGACTTTGTACCGTGACATCCTTGTCCCAGTACTTTGCTTTGTCCAACATGCCCTTGAACTGCAAGAATAGGTCGTGGTCAGCCTTGCCAAGTTGTGCCAGGATGAGACCCGTCTGCGAACAGACTTGTTTAGAGAAGATGGCACTGGAGGTCAACACCGACACTTCAACACCTTGGTTGCCGGCCAATGTGTTCACTACGGCCAAAAGGTTGTTGATGGCATCGCTCACCCCGCCACACAGTTGTCCTTGGAAGGACTCTTCGTTGATATAAACTGTGACTTTCATCTTCTTATATTATATGCCCAACAACACATTCAAGTCTTTCTCTGCCTGATCGAAGAAATTGGCGGGCCAGTGATCCATCTTGCCGTTCTCTTCAATGGGAATCGTCTCAAAATAGTTCTCCAGCTTGTTGTCGAAATACATT
This sequence comes from Candidatus Cryptobacteroides sp., assembly GCA_051870135.1. Classification (GTDB taxonomy): domain Bacteria; phylum Bacteroidota; class Bacteroidia; order Bacteroidales; family UBA932; genus Cryptobacteroides. The sequence continues at coordinate 530 of JBJEBP010000339.1, forward strand.
ACATTAATATCCTGTGCTTTCACGCTCCTCTGAACAACCATCACACGCAAGGCGTTAAGAATGTGCTCGGAGTGGGTCTCGATAAAGACCTGTACGCCACAGTTGGCTACGAGTCCCAGGAACTTCGTGATCATCGACTGTGCAGAGGGATGCAGGTGTGCCTCGGGGTTCTCAACGATGAGGATGCTGTCTTTACGGGCTGTAAGACCAGCTATGAGGATAGGAAGCGTATAGCTATATCCAAAGCCCACGTTGGTAGGCTTGAACATAGCCTTTCCACCTTTCTGCTCCGTACTGATACTCAACGCGAAAATATTGGCCGCTTCAATATAATTCACCGTGGCTGCTGACGTTCCAAAAATCTTTGTCATCCAGAAATTCAGTACATCATTTATCAAGGGAGAAAAATCTTCTTCGTCAAAGTCGGGGAATATGTCGCTCATACCCTCTATGATACGCTCATCTACGCTGTCATACCGCCTCTCATATAGCATCTGTATGGTATGTTCACCCCGTTTGTCAATCCATTCGTCTGAAGATGGTGTAAAGCTAAATTTGGGTCCGATACGTTCTGCAGAAATATAGATCAGGTCTTGAAAGGGCAGGATGAGTCTGCTGTTTTGTTCGTGAATTGGAACAAGGTCTTGTATTAGCGTACTATCGTCCACATCGATAGACCATTTTGACTGGCCAAGGCTCTCAAATCGTTTAATCTCAAGCGACTGGTTGTTGTCAGATGCAATACCAAGTGTATAGACATAGTAATCTTCCCGTTCCTTGAATCCGATGTGTATGGGTTTGGCCACGCTGGCATCGACATGCTTCACGTCGGAGGCATTGCCAAGGTCAACAAGACTTCCCGACAGAAACACTTGGCGAGATGACCGGCTCCTGAGCAAGGTTTGCTTGAACAGCAGGAGTGGCTGCAGGGTTGAGGACTTTCCACGTCCGTTAACACCGGTAAGCAGATTGATGCTTTTCAAACCGGAGAACTTCGTCTCCTTTGCAAACAATTTGAAGTTATCTACCAACAGTTCGTTTATCATAACACATTGAATACTTGTTTGGCCAAATTAAATCGCGTCATCACTTTAGAGGGGGAACCTGTGGAGTTTCTCACAGCATCAAGATAGGCAGGGTCTTTGAGCAGGGTCTGGAACGACTGGCGCATCAGATTATCGTCTATCGTCTGCCCCATTTCTATTTTCTGATAATATACATAATAGATTGTTTCCATTACAGCAATATTTATTCGCCCCCTTGTATAGTCTGACGGAATGCGGAAGTTTGTGTCCCCATACGTCCGCTGCGTTCGCTCCATGATATTCAAGAACTTCCGTTTCAAGTCATCCACCTCTACCGTACTCATCTTGTTTATCCTACGCATAGCCTGCTCCAGAAAGTCATCCATCGAGCGGGTGTAAGTCTTCTTGTAATCAAGTATTGTAAATGCTATGCACCTGAGAGCAGCCTCCCGGTCTTTCATGCGCTTGCCGGAAATACCTTTGTCGATTGCCTTATTGAAAACATCTTCGCCAGACAACTCCTTCAACAGACGCGTAGAATTGCCAATGAAAATACAATTACGTATTTCCTGCCGCTCCAATTTAGTACCTCCCGTATTGATGCGGTTGAAGATGTCATATACAATGGACATCGGGGTGTTCTTTGAGATAACATAGAAAAACATTTGCCGGTCTTCCACCCTCGTGATGAGGTTTGAAAGACTGTCATTATTCCGCATCTCTGTACAGGTGAGACCATTAAGCTTACTCAATGCTTTCAAACCAGTCAAAGGGAACTCGTCATTCAAAAAGCCCCGTAAAGCGAGTGTTCGCTGCAGGCCATCAACCACGATCAACCGACCTTGTGCATCTTTTTTCATATAGAACGCAGGGATAGGTATCTCCAGCATGGTTGACTCTATCAGTTGACTCTTCTGTTCAATTGTCCAAACTTCATTGCGCTGGAAGTCAGGATTCATTACAATCTTCTTGTCCTTCACCTTACGGATATATTCGAAGACGGAAAATTTATCGTCCTTGATGTCGATTGTGTCCTCAATATCTAATGGGTAAATGCCATCTGTTGTATCATCATCGTACTCAGCATCGCCATCGTTCAAAACATACTTTCCATTATCCACCCGTACAATCCCGAGTCGTTCCATCCATGCCATTCTAACACGCGTATCCTGTTCTGAATAAGTATTCGCAAGCCGAGTAATTAAATCCATGATAGTGATACCGTCCTTCCCAATGGCATCTGTTAATGCCTTAATAGGTTGAGATGGGCTAATCCAACTCCAGAAGGCATTTCTTGCTTCAGACTTATCTTCGGATAGCATCGTCGTGAAAGAGGAGTTCACGGTGTACTCTGAATTCTTCTCTTGTATGGCGTTCACACCCCTCCAGAAGGAAATATAAGAGTCCCCTTCCCATTCCTCAGGCCTCGAACCGCTTATCTTCCGCAACGTATTCAGCAAGCGATCAATATCAGGTATGTATGGCAAATGATCAGTCATATATTCGTTATTTAATCATTTTGCAAAATTACTACTTATCCGGCACTCATACAGAATTTTAACGCTTTTTAATACGCCTTATGCCTTGAACTCTTAAACCTTTGAACTCTTTTCGTTATCGTTATCGTCTTCGTTATTCCTTCTTCGGCAACTTTGTAAGCGTCCACTTCTCCAACCCATTGATTTTCAAAGGGCTTTCGTGATTTAGTTTAACTTTCTTTGATTTTGAATCATTGCAAGCCGCAGTAGCACGGTAGGAGAGCGGTCAGTGCCTCACCATTGCGAAAGATTTCTCCACTCGCTTCCGCCCGGTCGGAATGACAAGAGTGGATGCTTCGGCTTCGTATATCATCCTCTCTCCATGTCCTCCATTGAAAGGCACATCATACGTATCTCCTGATGCTGGAAATTGTGGCGCTGCATCTGGGCTACTTTCTCTGCCAAACGGGCAGGATTATACTTTTTGGCATTGCGCTTCACTTCGTATGCTTCCACGTATCCATCGACTGTTTCGGCCACTATGTCAATCTCGAAATCATCCTGTTTTCCCTTTGAATTCTGACCGCCCGACTTCCACCAGCCGCCTATCTGCCGGTAGCGGCAGGATTCCATCAGTTGCTGGCGGAACCATCTTTCCAAAGCAAGGCCGGAGAAAGTGGTATAGTCTTCCGTTATATTCTTCTTCAGAGCCTTCATGTTCTGAAGTTCAATGAGATCAGCATAACGGTACATATATCGGAACCAGAAACGGAAGAAATTGTCCTGAATCTCAAATCGGACAGTCTGGCTTCCTTCCTTTGCACCTATCGGGCGTTTCTTGCGGATGATGCCATAGTTCTCCTCAAGCACCTTCAGCTGGCCGCCGAGGCTCTTTATCCCGGTGGATGCTTCTATCTCGCTCTGGGTCACATCTCCACGGGCTATCTGTCCCAGGATGCTGAAATAAGTGCCATACTGCTTGCCGAACTCCTGGACCAGGATATTCTTGCCTTCATTTGCAAAAAAACTGTCGCCCGAAGAACACACGAAGTGAATCATCTTATCAACATCCGTACATCCATTGTTCATCAGCAGTTCTATATATCTCGCGACGCCACCGGTTATGGTCCATAACGCCAGCAAATCCTCGTGAGAATAATCAGGCTTATAATCGCTGAGGATTTCACAAATAGTACGGGTGGAAAAAGGCATCAGGCGGATGGTACAATCGTCACGTCCGAAAAGAGGCTGCCCCTCATCCTTGAAAATCTTTTCCATCATACGGAAAATGGACCCGGATACAATCAGGCAGATATTTGTCTCCTTCTTGTATTTGTCCCACAACTCCTGCATGTCGCTGAAAACTCCGGCATTGACATTGTCCCATTCCTGAAACTCATCCATAAACAAGGTAAAGCGCCTGCGTTTGCCAATCTCCAGCAGCAGCTGCATCAGCCCACGCATCGTTCCGATACCGTCAGGAACAAATTCTCCAAGTTTTGCCCGTACCTCTTCTGCGAAAGTCTGCACGAGAACCGACTCTGTCTTTCTTCCGACAAAGAAATACAGACAAGGAGCTTCCGATTGTGTATCTTGCATCAGTTTATACACCAGACTCGTTTTCCCCACACGCCTTCTTCCGGTCAGTACCACAAAACGCGAGCAGTCCCCGTATGCCTGATGCTGGACCTCTTTCAGCCGGGCCATCTCCTGCTCCCTGTCATAGAACTTTTTCATGCTTTATCAAATTTTACAGCCGTAAATTTTACAGCTACAAAATTACGTCAATTTATGGGATAAACAAATTTTTATCCCCGGCTCCCTACCATTCAAACGGGCTGTCGAGGTCTGCCAGACGGGGATGACGCAGGTCTTTTTCCGAGAGGATGGCCTTTTGCTGCGGGATACGCCAGTCGATGCCGAGGCTGTCGTCGAGGATGGAGATGCCGCCGTCGGCTTCGGGGTGGTAGAATTCGTCACATTTGTATTGCGTGATGGCAATGTCGCTGAGGACGGCAAAG
>JBJEBP010000340.1:0-21078 GCA_051870135.1 Candidatus Cryptobacteroides sp.
TCGTACATGAGATAGTCCTTCAGGCCGATGTTGATGTCGCCTCCCTGGCTGAGCATATTTATTGGCCTGTCCCACTGATAGTTGGACAGAAGGTCGAGCATGAACAGCTCCTGCTTGGTGATATAGGACTTCTTGGACGGAATCTCTATGACAATCTCGTCCTGTATGAGGTCAGCGAACTCAGGGCTCACGATTCCCGATTTCAGGGCGTTCTCCTTGTTCACAGGGATGCTTATCTTCCTCGACACGATGTAGTCCACAGCCTTGCCACTCTCCAGCATGAGTTTGGCGTCAGGATGCCTGAAGACTTTCATCACATCGCTTATCGAGATAACCTGGTCCCTTGTGTCATAGATATATACGGCATCATTGGTTCCGTAGAGATACTGCTCTTCCCCAACAGTGAGGTCCAGAGGCCTGGACTTGTTGCAGGCCCATTTCATCTGGCCGATATGCCAGTCGGTCCCGAGGAGGGAAGTATTGCATATTCTCACGTCGGTGCGGACATCCTCCACCTCCTGGGCGTACCAGAGAGGGAATGTATCATTGTCACCGTGGGTTATGAGAATTCCCTGCTCGCCAACGGAATTGAGATAGTTCCTGGCCATCTCCACGGCCGTGCGGCGGTTGCTCCTGTCGTGGTCATCCCAGTTCTGCTGCGCCATGAGTGCTGGCACGAAGAGGCAGGCGGCAGTGAACACCCCGGCGGTTGCTGCAGGGTATTTGTCCTTGAGCTTTCCACCAATCCACTCGTACAGGCCCATAACTGCCAGGCCAATCCAGATGCAGAACGCATAGAACGAGCCGGCGTAGGCGTAGTCCCTTTCCCTGACCTGATAAGGAGGCTGGTTGAGGTACAGTACAATGGCGATGCCCGTCATGAAGAACAGCAGGAAGGTCAGCCAGCAGCCCCTCTTGTCCCTCTCGAACTGGAAGAATATTCCCATGATGCCAAGCAGCAGAGGGAGGAGGAAGTAATGGTTCTTGCCCTTGTTCTCCGAGAGGACGGCCGGGGCGTTGCCCTGGTCGCCGAGGCGTATATTGTCAATGAACTTGATGCCGCATTCCCAGTTGCCGTAGAAGATTTCTCCAGGACTCGGGCTGTGTATGTCATTCTGCCTTCCGGCAAAGTTCCACATGAAATATCTCCAGTACATCCAGTTCATCTGGAAGTCGAAGAAGAATTTCATATTGGCCCAGAATGAAGGCTTCTTGTAGTCTGCATCCGGGATTACACGCCCTTTTCCTCCGGTGTAGGATTCGTAGAAGCGGATGTATTTCTGGTCCCCGCCGTTCCACATTCTCGGGAACAGCATCTTGCCTGAAGAATAGTATTCAGGGTCGGCAGGGGAGTCCACGTTCTTGTATTTTCCATTGAGCGGAGCCCAGTACTTGCTGTTTTTCAATGAATAAGGCGCTCCGTAGTACTGTCCGTAGATGAGCGGGGTCGAGCCGTACTGCTCGCGGGAGAGATATCTCACGAGGGTGAAGGCATTGTCCGGCTGGTACTCGTTGGTAGGAGGCATCACATTGGAACGGATGATTACCACGGCGAATACCGAGAATCCGATTACAATGGTGGTGAGGCTGAGTATCACCGTATTGAGAACCACCTTGCCCTTCCTGTATGTCCAGAAGGCCCCGTAGAAGCAGAGTCCGATGAGGGCCAGCATGAAGAAGGCGGCTCCGGAGTTGTAAGGCAGGCCGAGGGAGTTCACGAAGAAGAGGTCCACGTATGCGGCCACTTTCGGGAGATACGGAATGATGATGAATACCAGCGCACCGAGAATGGCGACGGATATCAGCATTATCTTGAGATATTCCTTGAAGGTGTAATGCCCGTCCTCCCGCTTCCTGTAGTAGAACAGGAACACCAGCACAGGGATGGCGAGGAGGTTGAGAAGATGCACTCCGATGGAAAGGCCCATCAGGAAGGAAATCAATATGATCCAGCGGTTTGCGTAAGGTTCGTCAGCCTGCTCGTACCACTTTGTCATTGCCCATACTACCAGGGCCGTGAACAATGAGGACATCGCATAGACCTCGCCCTCGACCGCGGAGAACCAGAATGTGTCGGAGAAGCAGTAGGCCAATGCTCCCACGGCTGCGCTTCCGAAAATTGTAATTGCCTGGCCTGCGGAGTATTCCCCGTTCCCAGGCTTCCCGGCCAGCCTCTTTGCGAAGAAGACGATGGTGAGATAGAGGAGGAATATGGTCAATGCCGAGCAGAGTGCGCTCATTACATTGACGGCGATGGCGGCGTGGCTGCCGTCCGTGAACATTGTGAAGAATCTTGCAATGAGCTGGAACACAGGGTTTCCCGGAGGGTGTCCCACTTCCAGTTTGTATGATGATGCGATGAATTCTCCGCAATCCCAGAACGAGGCTGACGGCTCAATGGTGGAAAGGTATGTGAATGCGGCAATGGCGGTCACCGCAGCAGCCACAATCCTGTTCCAGAGGCTGAACTTCTTATTAGTCATTTTTGTTTCCGAATGTTTTTAAACAACAAATATACGAATAGATTTCCTTATCTTTGCAAAAAATCAGGTATCAATATGGCGGAGAACGATTGGAAGCAGCGTCTCGGAGTGGTTTATTCTACCAATCCGGACTTCAAATATGAGCAGGCGGAGGAGAATGTTGAGGAGACACTACCGCCGTCCCGCCAGCATCTCAGGGTCACGATTGACCGGAGGTGCAGGGCCGGAAAGCAGGTCACCCTCGTTACCGGGTTCAAGGGCAGCGAGGATGATCTCAAGGAACTCGGCAGGACCCTCAAGGTCAAATGCGGAGTCGGCGGCACGGCCAAGGACGGGGAAATCACGATTCAGGGAGATTTCAGGGACAAGGTCACCGAACTTCTTGTCTCAATGGGTTACAATGCTAAACGCGGGAACTGAAAATGCCACTTCCTTCCGGGATAACATCGGTTGACACCCTCCAGGTTCGGCCAGGGCCTGAAGCATTTGTCTCAGGACAGATGCTTCTGGATGAGTATGTCCCGTCCACAGAGGATATTTTCAGGCCCTCGGATTCCGTGAATGTGTCAGCGGCCGTCAGCGAACCGTGGCGGGAAGGGTGGTCGGACTCCCCGGCCAATACTGGCCTGATGCTGGTTTCAATATTGCTGATGTTGCTGTATATGAGCAAGTTCCTCAGGCTTATCCCGTATTTCTCAGCTGGTATGTTCAGGTGGAAAGTTCTCGCTGAACTTGAACGGAACATGAGGCTGGCGCGAGAGCGGGACTCGCTGGTTTTCCCGGCCTTCATCATCTTTTGCACCATCCTTTCAAGGTTTTCAGTCCTTGTCCTTCCTCCGGCGGAGGCTTTGTCCCCGGAATTGAAGACACTTTCCGTTTTTGGACTTGTGGCTGCAGTGTTGCTGATAAGAAAATTGCTCTATATTGTAGTCCCGTCAGGGAAGATGAAAATCAACAGGGATTCGCTGGCAACAGCCAATGGCGCAGGTCGTGATTTCTTCATAATGCTGACTTTGATTCTCACGATTATTCTGTTCGCTGCGACCTTTCTGCAGCGCTGGGAAATGCTTCTGGGCGACATTGTCCTGTATGTGATTGCGGCCTTCTGGGCGTTTTTTATTCTGCGTAAAATGCAGATTCTGTCTGCAGATGCGGGACTTTTGCGAGCAATTTTGTATCTTTGCAGCATGGAAATTCCGCCGGCAGCGATGCTGGTGGTTTCAATGTTGATTTTGTAGATTTGATATGGCAATCAAGAAGATTCTGATTTCACAGGAGACTCCGATGAACAAGGCGCCGTATGATTCGCTTGTGGAGAAGTTCGGAGTACAGATAGACTTCAAACCTTTTTTTCTCATAGAGCCGTTGACCTCGAGAGAGTTCCGTACCCAGAGACTTAATATTCTGGATTTTACGGCGATAGTCTTTTCGGCAAGGCATACCATTGACGCATTCTTCCGTATCTGCGAGGAGTTGAGGGTCAAGGTTCCTGAGACAATGAAATACTTCTGCACCACGGAAGCTGTGGCAATGTATCTCCAGAAACATATTGTGTTCAGGAAGAGGAAAATTTTCTACGGTAACGGAACTCCTTCCTCTGTCATTGACCTGATTGGTCCGAAGCACAGGGGCGAAAAATTCCTCATTGCCACCTCGGACTCAAGCAATGTGGATACGCTCACCGGCCTTTTCCAGACCCAGAGTCTTGACTATACCACGTCCGTATTCGTAAAATCCGTACCTCAGGACCTCAAGGATGTGGACATTGATTCCTACGACCTCGTGGTGTTCTACAATCCGGCCGACCTCAAGTCGCTCTATGCCAATTTCCCTGAGTTCAAGCCGGGGAATGCCAAGTTCGTCACCTTCGGAAAGCAGATTGTGAAGGCAATGGAGGAGGCGGGTCTTCCGGTTGAAATTCAGGCCCCTACGCCTGAAGCACCGTCCGTGGCAAGGGCCCTGGAACTTTATCTCGGAAGCCACAACTGATTCCCAGATGGAAGTCCGGAGCACATTGAAGAAGCGTGAAAGACTCTCTTCCAAGGGAGCCGTGGAGGCTTTGCTCAAATCCGGCAGATATGGTGTGTCGGGCGTGCTCAAATTTGTATATCGCAGGGATAACGGGCTGCCGTACAGCAGGATGATGGTATCGGTACCGAAGAAACTCTTCCGCAGGGCCGTGAAGAGGAACCTTCTCAAAAGGCGTATCCGTGAGGCTTACAGGCTGAACAAGGCTCTCGTCCTCCCCGGAGATGCCGGCGGTACTGATATACTTTTCATTTACCGGAGCAAGGAAATATCAACCCAGGCCGAGATTGTCTCAATGATGGTTTCTGCCCTCAAGTCCGCCGGCGGCAATGGATAGCCAGAATACAATCAATCGTATCGTGAAGATAGCCAGGAAGATAGCCATCTTCCCTTTCATTGTGCTCATACGTTTCTACCAGGTCTGCATATCTCCATTGAAACCTCCTACCTGCCGCTTCACACCGACCTGCTCGGCATACGCCCTGGAGGCTCTCCGCAAACACGGCCTTTTCAAAGGGTCTTTCCTGGCGGTCAGGAGAATATTGAGGTGCCATCCCTGGGGCGGTTCCGGTTATGATCCTGTACCTTAGGAAGAGTGGAATCGCAAATTTGACTATTTGAAATGACGGGCGGATTTTTTACATTTGCAGGCTAGCTTGAACTTGCTCACAAATAGGCATTATGCAGAAGTTTATTTACAGACATACAGGAAAATTTGATTTTGAGGCCGGAGGAAGCATTGAAGGCTTGCAGGTGGCCTACCACACCTCCCCTTATCCATACGAGAAGGGGATGAAGGTGGTTTGGATATGCCACGCCCTTACGGCTGATTCTGATGTGGAAGACTGGTGGCCGGGTCTTGTCGGCCCAGGAAAATTTTTCGACCCGGAGAAATATTTCATTGTCTGTGCCAATATGATAGGCTCCTGCTATGGCTCTACGGGGCCTTCCAGCATTGACCCGTCCACGGGCAAGCCTTATTATCTTACATTCCCGCAGGTAACGGTCAGGGATATCGTGAACGGACTCGACCTCGTGCGCAGGGAAATCGGCATTGACAAGATTGACCTTCTCATCGGTGCCAGCATCGGCGGTTTCCAGGCCCTTGAATGGTCCATTATGTATCCGGATGTCATCAAAAATGCGGTCTATATGGCGACTCTCGAGAGGGTCCGTCCGTGGTTGACTGCATTCGAGGAGTCCCAGAGAATGGCTCTTGACGCCGATCCTTCATTCCGTGCCTGTGAAAGCCTGGACGGAGGGAAAAAGGGAATGGAATGCGCCAGGACCATCGCCCTCATATCCTACAGATGCGAGGAGGGATATGACCTGAAGCAATGGGAGGAGTCCGAGGATACAATGTTCCCGGAGCGTGCCTGCTCATATCAGCGCTATCAGGGCAGCAAGTTTTCCGCACGCTTTGACGCCTATTCCTATTATTACCTCTCATATAGCGTTGACAGTGAGAATGTAGGACGCGGAAGAGGTGGAGTCCCTGCTGCCCTTGCGAAAATTCAGGCAAGGTCAATGGTCATTTCCATTGACACTGACCTCATCTTTCCGCCTTGCGAGATTGAGAAGATGGCGGCATTGATTCCGGGCGCGGAATACCACGAGATCAAATCCCATTTCGGACACGACGGCTTCCTTCTGGAGTACAAGCAGTTGGAGGAGCTCCTCGGCCCATTCGTTGAAAGTATATAACCACTTGGACTATAACAATATGCAGGTATTAAAATTCGGAGGAAGCTCTCTGGCGGATTCCGCAAATATGCTCAAGGCGGCTGACATCATTGCCAAGGCCGTTGACAGGGACAGGACGATTGTCATTGCCTCTGCCATTTTCGGATGCACTGACACATTGATAAAAATCGGCAATCTTGCCGCTGCCCGGGACGGTTCCTACACCGGGCTGCTGGATGAGCTTCAGGGCCGGCATCACGATATCATCAAGGAACTGCTTCCCGTGGAGAAGCACGAGGAGTCACTTGAGAGCTGCGATGACATGTTCACCTCGCTCAGGGGTATTGCCCAGGGCGTTTATCTCCTCGGCGAGCTGAGCCCTGCCAGCCTGGATGCCATCCAGGGATGCGGAGAACTGCTCTCCAGCCGGATTCTCGCCACCAAGCTCGCTTCCGTCGGCATTGCCACGAAGTGGGTCAACTCGATGGATATCATCAAGACACGCAGCGAGGCCGGACGCAATGTTGTGGATACGGACGAGACATACGCCAATGTCCAGTCAATGATAGAGTCCAATCCGATTGTGTCCCTCTTCATCGTTCCGGGCTTCATTGCTTCGGATGAGAAGGGCAGGATGGTGACTCTCGGAAGGGGAGGCTCGGATTATTCCGCTTCGCTTTATGCCGTCGGCAGCAAGGCAAGGGCTCTTGAGACTTGGAAGGATGTTCCGGGAATGATGACAGCCGACCCGAAGATTGTGCCCCAGGCATCATTGATTAGCCATATTTCCTACAGGGCCGCCCTCGAGCTTTCGCATTTCGGAGCCAAGGTGATTTATCCTCCGACTATCCAACCTGTTGTGGCTGAGCGCATTCCGATTTATGTGAAATGTACTTTCGACCCGGACGGGGAGGGTACACTCATTGAGCAGAATCCGCCGAGGGGGAACCTGAAGAACAAGATTATCGGCATATCGAACTCGGACAACATTGCCCTCCTCTCACTCGAAGGCAGCGGAATGGTAGGCGTGCCGGGATTCTCCTACAGGCTTTTCCAGACGCTCAGCGAGCACAATATCAGCATCATTCTCATCACCCAGGCATCCTCTGTCAACACGATGTGCGTGGCCGTGGCTGAGAAGGATGCCGCCCTGGCCAAGGAGGCTGCCGATGCCTGCTTCGCATACGAGATTTCGCTCGGCAAACTCAATCCGCTCAAGGTCGAGACCGGCTTCTCCATTGTCTGTCTTGTGGGCGATGACATTATCAATCAGCGCGGTACGACAGGCAGGATGCTGGCCGCCCTCGGACGCAGGAGCATTGGCGTAAGGGCCGTGGCACAGGGTTCTTCCGAGAGGAATATTTCCGTGATTCTGGCTTCCGAGGATGTGAAGCCGGCTATCAGGTACATCCACAAGGAGTTCTTCGAGGAGTCCAAGTACAAGGATATCAATCTTTTCGTGGCAGGTTACGGCACTGTGGGCAAGGCCCTTATCGACATCATTGCCAAGAACAGGGAGAAGATTGCGGAGCGTACGGGCAAGCGGCTTCACCTGGCAGGCCTCTCCAACAGCCGCAAGTTCATCCTGGACAAGCAGGGCCTGAAACTGGACAATATCGAGGCCCAGCTGGCGGAGGGCAAGTCCGCTGCCAATGACGCATTCTTCGAGGCCCTGGCCAAGGTTTCGCTCCAGAATTCCATCTTCGTGGACTGCACGGCTTCTTCGGACATTTCCTACAAGTATCTCAATCTTTTCAAGCAGGGATATTCAGTGGTAGCCAGCAACAAGATTACGTTCGCTTCTCCGTACAAGCAGTATAAAGCATTGAAAACCAGCGCAGTGGAGAACGGGGTATCGCTCCGTTACGAGACTACCGTCGGCGCTGCCCTGCCGATTCTCGAGTCGATTTCGAGGAGTGTGAACAGCGGGGATGCGATTATCAGCATTGAGGCTGTGCTTTCCGGCACAATGAACTATATTTTCAGCACTTACAAGGGCGGGGAGGACGGAAAGACCTTCTACGATGTGGTGAAGTATGCCAAGGAGGCAGGTTATTCGGAGCCTGACCCAAGGCTCGACCTCAGCGGCAGGGATGTGCTCAGGAAGCTCCTGATTCTCTCCCGTGAGGCTGGTGCCCCTATTGACGAGGCTGATGTCCAGATTGACCCGGTTCTCGGGCCGGAGTTCTTCGAGGGCAAGGTTCCGGAGTTCTTCGAGAAGCTGGCGGCAAGCGAGGCGCAGTTCGCCGCTTCATACAAGGAGGCCGCTTCCAAGGGTCTCAGGCAGCGTTTCGTGGCTTCGCTCGTGGCTGGGAAGGATGCGGAGGGTAATGTGGTTTACAAGGCTTCAATGGGTCTGAAGGCCGTCGGACCGGACAATCCGCTGTACTCGCTCTGCGGTACGGACAATGCCGCATTGATCAAGACGGAGTTCTACCCTTCGCCTCTCGTAATCCAGGGTGCCGGTGCAGGTGCTTACCAGACCGCTTCAGGTACTCTCAATGATATATTAATGTAAGTTTTTGTCATTTCGACTGAGGGAATTGAATTTGGTCATTTGACTTGGCGAATTGATTTTTGTCATTTCGACTGAGCGTAGCGAATGGAGAAATCTCCTTCCTCAGCATAGTTGAAAACATTGAAAGGAAAACTAAAACAAATAGATAATATGAAAGTCGCAGTAGTAGGTGTAACCGGGTTGGTTGGCACCAGAATGATGGAAGTCCTCGAGGAGAGGCATTTCCCTGTAACAGAGTTTCTTCCGGTAGCATCCGAGCGCTCCGTCGGCCGCAAGGTGACATTCGCCGGGAAAGAATATACGGTAATCAGCGCCGATGACGCCATTGCCGCCAAGCCGGACCTCGCAATATTCTCAGCCGGTGGCGGTCCTTCCAAGGAACTCGCCCCGAGATTCGCAGCCGTAGGTTGCCGCGTGGTGGACAATTCTTCTTGCTGGAGAATGGACCCGACCAAGAAACTCGTTGTCCCTGAGGTCAATGCGGATGTGCTCACGGCCGATGACTACATAATTGCCAATCCGAACTGCTCTACAATCCAGATGCTCCTTCCGCTTGCTCCTCTTCACAAGGCATACCGCATCAAGAGAATCGTGGTATCCACGTACCAGAGCGTGACCGGTGCCGGCAACAGGGCCGTGGCCCAGATGGAAGCCGAGCGCGGCGGTGCCAAGTGGGGTGAGTACGCTGCCAAGTTCCCTTATCCGATTGACCAGAACATCATCCCGCAGATTGATGATTTCACGGAGAACGGCTACACCAAGGAGGAAATGAAGATGGTCAATGAGACCCACAAGATTCTGGGCGACGACACCATCGGCGTTTCTGCGACCACTGCCCGCGTGCCTGTGATCGGGGGCCATTCCGAGTCCGTCAATCTCGAGTTCGAGAAGGATTTCGAGCTTGAGGATGTACGCCGCATCTGGGAGAACACCCCGGGCGTGACCGTAAAGGACAATACCGCCGAGAAAGAGTATCCGATGCCGCTCTATTCTCTTGGCCACGATGATGTGTTCGTAGGCCGTCTCCGCAGGGATTTCTCAGTAAAGTCAGGCCTCAATTTCTGGTGCGTTTCCGACAATATCCGCAAGGGTGCGGCCACCAACGCCGTACAGATTGCCGAGGTTCTGCTCCAGAAGGGATTCCTCCCTGCTGAATAATGTCATTGCCGGGCGGGTGTACTGCCGCATTGCCGGTTGCGCCCCGCCGGTCATTTCGATTAAGTCCCTCCTTTTTTCGTCATGCCCGGCGTGACCGGGCATCGCACTTTTGTCATTTCGACCAAGCGGGCTTTCCCTTGTCATTTCGACCAAGCGAACTTCTTCCCTGTCATTTCGACCAAGCGAAGCGCGTGGAGAAATCTCAATGCAGCATGAAACTGTAACATCATGGCAGACAATTATTTGGAAAAACGTTACGAAGAAATATTCGGAGCCGGAGCCTCCACTCATACGCCGAAGCGTGGAGGCCCGTCCCTGAATACTTTGTTGGTAAAGAACCGCAGCACCAGACGTTTCCGCACCGATGCCGAGGTCAGCATTGAACATCTCAGGACAATAGTCGAGGTGAACACCCGCATTGCCTCCGCAATGAACAGGCAGACCCTCCGCTTCGGCATTGTCAAGAAAGATGATGCCCCCGCTGACGGTAATTCCCCATACGAGAGGTTCTGCGAGCTCTATGTGCACGGACAAGACTGGAGGGTGCCGCCTTTCGCATTCATCGTGGTATTCAGTACCTTGCCAGAGGGCAGATTTGTGGACATTGACCTTGGCATCTCTCTCCAAAGCATGGCTCTCAAGGCCGTGGAACTAGGCTACAACTGCCTGATGATAGGCCGCAATACTCCTGAAGAGCTGGCCGGGGCCTATTCAGCCGGCGACCCGGACCGCTCCGCTGCCATTGCCGACCTCCATCCACTGGTCTTTCTTGCAGTGGGCAAATCGGGCGAGAGCGCCTTCCTGAAGCCAGTCTCCTTTGCCGACGCCCCTCTCGACGAGTCCGGCAAGCCGGCCCCGGGCTACCTCGCCTATTACGAAAAGGACGGTGTACGCTACGTCCCGAAGCTGGTGCTGGACGACATTCTTCTTTAGCCTTTAGGCGTGCGATTCCGGCCGCTCGTCCGAAGAACGTTCAGCCGTCTGGCGGCCACTACTATTTTATGATTGTTATTTTATGACTACTATAAAATAGTAATATCTGGTTTTTTGATTATATTTGCACAAAAGATATCAAGACAATGAGAAATCCTTTTGTGACAAATGGTTATGCCGGTGCGGATTATTTCTGCGATAGGGTGACTGAGACGGCAGATCTGAGGAGCCTGCTTGGGAATGAAAACAATATAGCATTAATATCACCGAGGAGACTCGGCAAGACTGAGTTGATTAACCACGTCTTCGATTGTGATGAATTCAGGAACGACTATTATTGTTTTCTGGTGGATGTTTATGCTTCCAAATCTTTAAGCGATTTTGTCAATCTGCTGGGTAAAGCCGTTCTGGATACATTGAAGCCAAAAGGGAAGGCGGTTTGGGAGGCATTCCTCTCTGCGGTCAATTCTCTGCGTGCTGAAATATCTTTCGATATTAACGGTCAGCCGAGCTGGAGTGTAGGCCTTGGTGAGATTAGGAACCCGGCGGCTACATTGGACGAGATTTTTACTTACCTCCAGAATGCGGACAAGCCCTGCATTGTGGCTATTGATGAGTTTCAGCAGATTGCCAAATATCCTGAGTCAACGGTCGAGGCTTCTATTCGGACATACGTTCAGAAAACTACCAATGCTCATTTCATCTTCTCGGGAAGTCAGCGGCACTTGATGAACGGGATGTTCACCTCTCCGTCAAGACCATTCTACCAAAGTGTGACAATAATCAATCTCCAGCCTCTCTCGCTTGACAAGTACACTGAATTCGCCGTGGAAAAGTTCGAGCGGAATGGAAAAGAACTGGACCCTGAAGTGGTCGCTGCCCTATATGAACAGTTCGACGGGGTGACGAGTTACATTCACCGGGTACTCAATATCTTGTTCTCCAAAACGGATGAAGGTGGCAGATGCGGTGTCGGTATGATTGAGGGAGCAGTGGATTTCATAGTGAGGCTGTCATCGGACAGCTATGAGTCCTTGTTGTATCAAATGCCGGTAAAACAAAGAGATTTGCTTCTTGCAATTGCTTCTGAACGTAAAGCCAAGCAGATCAAGGGCGGAAAATTCGTAAAGAAATATTCCCTTCTATCTACCAGCAGCGTAAGTGCAGCCCTCAAGGGCCTTCTCGACAAGGATTTCCTGACAGAGGACAAGGGCGTGTATTCTCTATATGACAAGTTCTTTGTACTCTGGCTCGAAAAGAAAGGCCTGATTGCAAAGCCTATTGCTTGATTCTGAAGTACTCCAGCAGGGCTTTGAAGTTGTCTTTCTCTGTCATCCCGACCCTTGTATACCAATTCGGAAGCACTTGCTGTCAGAAGGCCATAATCTTTTTGAACCAAAGACGGAGGACAGGGTCGCCGATTATTATTCCGTTTCCGCTGAGTTCTATCAATTCTTTCCCTATGAGAGCATTCTTTAGACGGGGTATGTTGGAAGGAGATCCTAAATTGTATTTTTCCCTGACTTTCGCCTCACCGAAACCGGAATGAATTCCGTCCACGACAGCGCGAAGGAAATTCATCTGATAACCGGACAATGACTTCGTCTGTTCAATGAAGGCTATCGAGTTCTGCGAAATCAGGTCTTCTATCCCATTGTCAATGTCTTCGCTGCTGACCTTTCCTGAGGAGAGAAGCATTACTGAATACGAAAGTTGCTGAACGTAGGATGCCTGATACTCAACTGATTCGCATATCTGTTTTATTTCGGGTTCTTCTATTGTCAATCCATTGGCTTTGAACCTGTCCCGAATGTATGGGGCCCATTCTTCCAATGGAATCGGAGCAATATTCAGGATGTCTCCGAATTTGTAAAATGGATAACTTTTCTTTTGGAACAGATTGCTCATCATATGCATCCGGCTCCCATAAAGACAGTAGTGCACGTTTTTCTGATTCTGCCAGAAAGTCCTCAGCCTCTTCTGCACATTGAGCGAGTCCTGAAATTCCCCGATTTGCTGGAACTCGTCGATGCAGATTATTATCTCGCAATGCTTTCTTTCCGCAATGATTTGCGGAAGCCTGAGGACTTCTTCCGGGGAATGAGTTTTCGGGGTGATGCCAAGCGATATTGAATATTCCGACACTGCGTCTGGTGACAATGAAATCTTCGGTGTCAGTCTTTCAATGAATCCTTTCGCCAATTCTTTCAGTTCGTCAATCCTTGATGAGGTCTGTTTGAGCAACTCGCTGGAAAACAGGTTGAGGAACTCATATTCCGAGCGGCAGGCGAATATGTCCATACGGACGATAATGGTCTTCTCACTCGAACACAATCCGGCGACTTTGTTCACCAAGGATGTCTTCCCCCATCTCCTTGGAGCAAGAATAATGGTGTTGACACCGAAATTGAAATTATTCGACAGCCGTGAAATTTCTTTCTCCCTGCCAATGAAATGGGCGTCGTCCACTGGAACACCGAATACGAAAGGTCTGTTCATATCTCATTGTTTTTCGCAAAGATAGGACATTTTCACGAATACACAAACTTGTGTTACACAACTTTGTGTTTCACAAGTTTGTGTATTCTGGAAACCGTGCAAAATAACGCCGCTTTTTCACCGATGGTTGTTTAAAACGCAGACGGTGCAGCCATGAGTAATCTGATAGGATGTTAAGTACGGATTGCGGATAGTCAGGAGAATCACTATATTTGCCGGACACAATACAAAACATCGAAGAAACTATGCAGGAACTCTGGAAACCGGCCTTGAAACATGCGGGAATCATACTGGCCACAATTCTGATATTCAGTTGCCCGGATTTGTATGCCCATTACATCACTACACTGCACGATGACACAATCTTCTACAGCGACGAGGCCTGCACGAGGATTGCTGAAAAGGGGATAACTTACGGCAACTCTTTCTGGATTGACGATGTCCCTGAAGGAGATGTCATCGGCTTTGAGTTTGCCGGACAAAAAGTATATGTGCCGAGATCGGAGGTCAGAATCACATTGGAGGGTGCGGGTTATGACGATGACCCGGAAGAGGAGAGTTCTTCCAAGATTTCCTCCGGCTCCGCAGTGTCCGGTTCCGTTCCCGCCGGGCTGAGGAAGCTGCTCAAATGGCTGATAATCATCGGGACAGTTCTCCTTTTCCTCGGCTATGCAATGAGCATCCCGGAAAAGAAAACATTGAAAAAGCCAGTCTGGAGGAAAATTCTCGTGGCCCTTGCCGGTCTTGATCTGCTCTATGTCCTGCTGCCCGGAGCATTCTCCAATTTCGGCAGTTCTTCAATCTTCGACCTGGAAATATTGGTCGCAGTCCAGTGTCTCGCTGTTTACCTGATGTTCAAGCACGACCGGAACAACCGCAAGGCAGTCATGCTCTTTATCGCG
The DNA here is from genome assembly GCA_051870135.1 of Candidatus Cryptobacteroides sp. Lineage (GTDB taxonomy): Bacteria > Bacteroidota > Bacteroidia > Bacteroidales > UBA932 > Cryptobacteroides. The sequence continues at coordinate 14,205 of JBJEBP010000340.1, forward strand.
GTAGTCCTCTTCGGAGCAGTGGTATGCATATCCAAGGTAGGAATCAAAGGAATTTTCACCTCTTTAATCGGAGGCCTGCTCAATCTTGCCGTCGGGGTGGTTGTCCTCATAGCGCTCTATGGCATTTACAATGACGGATTCGACAGCAGCGGTTCTTCATCGGATTCTGGCGATGAGGAACCACGTAAGCGCAATACGACTGATCCTGGCTGCTTCAACTGCGCTTTTAGGTCGAGCAGTTCGCAATTATGCACCAAATTCAACCACCCGACCAACTCAACCGACCATTGCGGTTCGCATATTTGGGAATGATGCAGCCACGGCCGATGCGCAATGTCAGAAAAATCCACTATATTAGTGGCGCACAACAATAACCAATACATACTATGCGTACAGAATCAGCCATAGGATTGGCACTCCTCGCAATTACCGGCTGCACCGGCAAGCAGGCCAAACAGCCGGCCTCCCAGCCGAATATCATCTACATTCTCGCCGACGACCTCGGTTACGGCGACCTCAGCTGCATGGGCCAGACCCATTTCCAGACCCCTAACATTGACAGGCTTGCCTCACAGGGTGTCCTGATGACAAGGCATTATGCCGGGACCTCGGTCAGCGCACCTTCCCGCTCCTGTCTCATTACCGGCCAGCATACCGGCCACACTCCTATCAGGGGCAACAAGGAATATCCGGTAGAAGGCCAGCAGCCGCTTCCTGCGGACTGTTACAATGTATTCCGCTATCTTCAGGAAAACGGCTATGCCACAGGAGTTTATGGGAAATGGGGACTCGGTGCACCTGGAACTGAAGGCGTTCCGGAGAAGCAGGGCGTGGACGATTTCTACGGCTACAACTGCCAGCGCCTCGCACATAACTACTATCCGGATCATCTCTGGCACAATGGCGAAAGAATCGAGCTTCCGGGAAACCAGGGCCACGACGAGGGTCAATACGCCCCGTATCTCTACCATCAGCGGGCTCTCGATTTCGTAAGGGACAATGCTGCGGAGAAGCAGCCATTCTTTATGTTCTATGCCACAGTAATCCCTCATGCAGAGCTGAGACTCCCTGAGAATGAGATAGATGCCTGCGAGGGAGACTTCCTCCCGGAGCATAACTTCGAGGGCTGCGACGACGGCCCGATGTACAAGAAAGGCGGCTATGGTTCACAGCCACGGGCGCACGCCGCATTCGGTGCAATGATAACATTGCTTGACAGGCAGGTCGGGGAAATAGCCGACCTCGTGGACAGCCTCGGCATTGCCGACAACACCATCATTGTCTTCACCTCTGACAATGGACCTCACGCCGAAGGCGGAGCGCAGCCGGGCTTCTTCAACAGTTCTGCCGGACTCAGGGGTATCAAGAGAGATCTCTACGAGGGCGGAATCAGGGTGCCTTTCATTGCCAGATGGACAGGCCACATCGCCCCTGGAACCACCAGCAGCCACGTTGCAGCATTCTGGGACTTCTTCCCTACAGTCGCCGACCTTGTCGGGAAACCGATACCGGAGTCGGCCGCCATTGACGGAATATCCTATCTCCCGGCCCTTCTTGGCGACAAGAACCAGCAGGAGCACGAATATCTCTACTGGGAGTTCCACGAGATCAACGGCCGCCAGGCTGTGCTCAAGGGCGACTGGAAGGCTGTAAGGTACAATGTCTCCAAGGGCGGAGGCATCCAACTCTACAACCTTGCGGAGGACCCATCGGAGTCCAATGACCTCGCTGCCGAGTATCCGGAGAAAGTCGCTGAATTCGAGAAAATCATGTCGGAAGCCAGAGTCGATTCCGAAATTTTCCAGTTCGCCTCACCTACATTCAAGGGACAGGATTAGAATTCCCCGGCCGCAGACAGGGGATTTTCGGCCAGTCCCACAAATAATGCCCTTTGGGTCAGCCTCTTGCGCAATTGTACCGTTATAGGTCAAAAATACTCTATATTGAGTATTACAAGTAATGAAATTTTTTCTTTACTTTGCAACAATGGCTGGCCATGGGGGTTGTGTCTTATGCCTTGAGTTTCAGCACCGGGGAGAGATTGCCCTATAGCCAAGCCCTACAAACGAACTTGATCGCGGACTCTAAACAGTTTTCAGATGAAGAGGCTGACTACATTGGCATTTCTTGTCTTTCTGCTCCTCCCGCTCGTCTGCGGGGCTCAGAAAAACTCCTCCGTGTTCAGCATTTCCGGCGTTACGATAGAATCGGATACAGGCGATAAGATACCCGGAGTAGCTGTCAACCTTGAGGATACCGGAATATGGACCACCTCAGATGACAACGGGCGTTTCATCCTCACGGACATCCGCCCGGGAACCTACCGGCTCGTTTTCTCCTGCCTCGGTTACGTGGACAGGAAACTGGACTTCACTGTGAAGGATGACATCCTGTCCCTCACTATCAAGATGAACCAGAACACATTGGCCCTCAATGGAGTAACGGTCACGGCCGAGAGGGACAAGGATGGACTGAACACCTCCACCAAGTTCGGCAGCAATGCCCTTGAACATCTCCAGATGAGCAATGTGACAGACATCTCCGCCCTACTTCCGGGCGGCAAGACAGTCAATCCGGACCTCACCACCGACAACCGCATTTCTGTCCGCAGCGGCGGCCTCGCCTACGGCAATGCCTCATTCGGAACCGCCCTCGAAGTGGATGGGGTAAGAGTCGGGAACAATGCTTCATTCGCCGGGATGACCGGTTCCGGCACCAGGAATATCTCCACCGAGAATGTCTCCTCCATCGAGGTCATATCCGGAGTTCCTTCCGCTGAATACGGCGACCTGGGCAGCGGAATGGTCAGGATCAACACCAAGAAAGGCCGCACCCCGCTCAATGTCACATTCTCCGTCAATCCGCGCACCTATCAGGCTTCCGCATCGAAAGGCATTGACTTGCAGCAGGGCAGGGGAGTCCTGAATCTCAGTGCGGAATGGACAAGGGCCACGGCCAAGCTCACTTCCCCTTACACCTCATATTCGAGACGGGGCTTCTCCCTCGCATACAGCAATACGTTCAAAAGAGTCCTCCGCTTCGAGGCCGGATTCACCGGAAATATAGGTGGAATGAATACCAAGAATGACCCTGACGCTTATCAGGGCACCTGGTCCAAGGTCAGGGACAATGTCTTCAGGGCCAATACCTCCCTCACCTGGCTCCTCCAGAAATCCTGGATTACCAACCTGAAATTCGACGCATCAGTCAACTTCAATGACAACATATCCCGCGAGCGACTCTACAGCTCCTCCGCCTCGGTCCTCCCGGCTGCGCATTCCGAACTCGAAGGCTATTATATCGCCGACCAGCTCCCGAAGAGCTACTTTGCGGACAAAGTCATTGACTCAAAGGAACTTGACTATGCTGCAGCATTGAAATACGAATGGTTCCGGAAGAATGCCGGAAGGCTCAGCAAACTCAAGGCCGGAGTACAGTGGAAGGCCAACGGCAATGTCGGCGAAGGTGAATATTTCAAGGATCCGGCACTGGCCTCAAACGGCTACAGACCAAGACCTTACAGCCAGTATCCTTTTATGCATAACCTTGCAGTCTATGCCGAGGAGGATTTCACATTCCCGGTGGGCAGGACAACATTGGAACTTTCCGCAGGACTCAGGCTTGAGAACCTCTTCGTGAAAGATACAGAGTACAAGAATGTCAGCAGCCTCTCTCCGAGGTTCAATTTCAAGTGGAAAATCTCCGATGCATTCTCCTTCCGGGGAGGCTGGGGAATCAGCGAGAAACTCCCATCATTCTACATTCTCTATCCGGAGCAGAAGTACAGGGACATCCAGACCTTCGGGTTCTCGCACGGGGACAATGCCTCCTATGTGTATTTTACCCAGCCATACAAGATGCTGTTCAATGAGGACCTCCGCTGGCAGCGCAACAGCAATTCCGAACTTGGAATCGACGCCTGGTTCGCCGGAATGTCCCTCTCCCTCGTGGGCTTCTACAACAAGACATCCTCCCCTTACACCTACCGGAGCGTATATTCCCCATTCTCCTACAGCATAATGTCAGTCCCGGACGGATTCATTATGCCGGATGACCCGCAGGTAAGGGTGGACAGCCAGACCGGCCAGGTCTATATGAGGGCTTCCTCAGACGAATACTGGACCCCGATGGATATCAAGGTCACCGACCATACATTCTGCGAGTCCCAGCTGCCTTCCAACGGGGCGGACATCCACAGGGCCGGAGCCGAGCTCACATTGGACTTCCCGGAAATCTCCCCGATACTCACCAAGTTCAGGCTCGATGCCGCCTGGTCTTATACAAAATACATTGACAACAGCCTCACGGCATATTACAGGACGGGTTGGTCCCACACCGAGCTGAAAGACAGGTCATACCAATATGTAGGAATATATGCCTCCGGAGGCAATGCCCCATATACCTGGAACGGACGCAAGTCACATTCTCTCGATGCCAATCTTACGGCGATTACACATATCCCGCAGGCCCGGATAATCATAACCTGCCGCCTGGAAATGTCCATCCTCCAGCGTTTCCGCAATCTCTCCGAGTACAATGGCAAGGAATACGCATACAAGGTCACGTCTGACGGCGGGCCTTCCGATGCCGGCAGCATCTATGACACAGACAGTTACACGGCAATAATGCCTGTCAAGTATATGGACGAGACCGGGGCTGTGCACGATTTCAAGGCTTCCGATGCCCTGAAACCGGAGTTTGCCAATCTTATTTTACTTTCCGGGAATGCCTACACCTTCGCCAAAGACGGCTATGGAGCCTATCTTTCGGCCAACCTCAGCGTTACCAAGGAAATCGGGGACCACGTCTCCATCTCCTTCTATGCCAACAATTTCACCAACTCAAGAATGTATGTCAAGTCCAGGGCTACTGGAGTGAGCGCCATTTTCACGCCTTCATTCTACTACGGACTGACCTGCAGGCTTAAATTCTGAAAGATATGAGAAGGATAATATATATGATAATGATGGCCGCGGCATTGGCAGGATGCCTGCGGGTGTCCAATGTCAATCCGTATAAAGACCAGCTCAATGTATTGACCATCAGGCCGTTGTATCCAGAGGAAATGTCCCAGGAAAGCAAGGTGGGAGTCGGCATTGTAATAACCGACAGGAACAGGGGAGGATCCTACAGCGTAACTACGGGGGCTGACGGCAACGCCGTGGCGGAACTCCCTAATGGAACCTACCGCATTGTCCTGAGCACGAAGGTCGATGGAAAGTCCTACAGCGGTGCTGCCGACAAGGTTGTCCTATCCGGAGCCGACAGGGAACTGTCAATGCAGGTGGTCGGTTCAATGTCAGGCGACATTGTCATAAAGGAGATGTACTTCGGCGGCTGCCAGAAATATCCGGAGCAGGGCAACTACCAGATTGACAAGTACATAATACTTCACAACAACTCGACACAGACCCAGTATCTCGACTCTCTCTGCTTCGGAACCCTCGACCCGTACAACTCGGTTTCGAGCAACCCTTGGGTCAGTACGGATGCGGAGACCGGAGAGGTAGTGTTCCAGGATTTCGTGCCGATAGTACAGGCCCTGTGGCAGTTCCCGGGAGGCGGGGATGACTTCCCGCTGGCTCCGGGAGAGGATGCGGTGCTTTGCATCTACGGCGCGATTGACCACAAGGCCCAGTATCCGGAATCGGTCAATCTCAACAAGGCCGACTACTTCGTCTGCTACAATACGAGCTATTTCTCCAATACGGCCTGGCATCCGGCTCCTGGCAGCAACATCCAGTCTTCCAGGATATTGGACTGCGTGGTCAAGACCGGAATCGCCAACGCCTACACTATGTCGTCCACCTCTCCGGCGGTTGTAATTTTCAAGACCCCTGCCGGGATGTCAATCCAGGATTTCATCGCGGACCCTTCCAACATTGTCCAGAAACCTGGTTCGTCCGTGGACAAGGTCGTGGCGGTGCCTTGTGCGTGGATTATGGATGGCGTGGAGGTTTTCAACGGGACCGGCAGCAAGAAGAGACTGCGCACCGACATTGACGCGGGAAGCGTACAGTTCTCCGAAGCCTTCCAGGGCCACGCCGTGTTGAGAAAGACTGATGAGGAGGCCACTGAGGCATTGGGATATGAGGTATTGGAGGATACAAACAATTCCTCCAGTGATTTTGTTGAAATTGAAAAACACACTCTGAATGAATAAGTTACGTGCATATATCATCATTGCGGCAATGCTGCTGCCTGTCTTCGGTGCCGTGGCCCAGCCATTCAGGGCGTACCGGGACAGGAACCTCTGGAATGCGGGACGCAATGTCAACGGGGTCCGTACCGACTCCGTGACCGTGTCATACGCCGAGATTTCAGGTGGCTATGAATCAGGCAAATACCGCAATGTCAACGAGGCAGAATCCCTCTGGAATGCGGGCGTAGAAGCGGCCACTATCACCCATCTAGACAAATTCTCTATGACCGGGTCTTTCTCCTTCCGCCATTCAGATGCCAAGGACATGTGCGGCTCAATGTTGTCGAAACCGGGCTATTATCCTGTTGATATTCTTGAATTTACGCCCGGCCGGAAGACCCGCCAGGTATATAACATAGCCGGAGGAATCACGTCCGACATTGCCGGAAACTGCAGGATTGGCGCTGCCATTGACATTGAAAATGAGAACTATACCAAGCGCAAGGACCTCAGGCACAGCAACTACCGTCTCGATATGAGTTTTGTCCCGAGCGTGATGTGGCATAGTGGTGACATTGCCGCAGGCGCATCCTACATCTTCTCAAGGACGTCCGAGACGGCTAAGGCCGAAGAGGTCGGCATCACTTCCGGCTCCTACCACGCCTTCCTCGACAAGGGCCTCAGGTACGGTGAGATGGATGTCTGGGACAATGCGGGCCTGCATATTTCCGT
>JBJEBP010000341.1:0-5023 GCA_051870135.1 Candidatus Cryptobacteroides sp.
GTCAGTCCATGCGAGAGCCTTCTTGCCCTTCTTGATGGAACCGAGATACTTTTCCACGAGAGGACGGATTTCGTCAATGTCGAAGTCTCCGCAGATGGTGATGACAGCGCCTGCAGCATCATTGAACAGCATTCTGTAGTCTTTCTCCAAAGTCTCGAGATTGGCCTTTGTGATTGTCTCCTCGCTGATGACAGCAGTACGCGGATTATCCCCGTAGAGGAGTTTGGTTACGTGAGTACCAATCTGGTACTGAGGCTGTTTTACGTAGTTAGGGATGATGGCCTCAAGCTGCTTGATGCCCTGGCCGAACTCCTCAGCGTCGAAGCGAGGGTCAGCAAAGTAGAGGTAAGCAAGCTGGAGAGCGGTCTCAAGATCCTGGGTAGTGCTGCTGCCCTTGACACCGTGACGGTAGCCGTTGATATAAGGGCTGACAGAAAGATTCTTTCCGGAGAGCATCTTGCTGACTGTGGTTCCGGAGAACTTGGAAATACCGCTGAATGACTGGAAGACGCTCCAGACATTTGCGTCAAAGCTTGCCAGGTCCCCGGTAGGGATGAGCGAGGAACCGCCCTCCTTGTAAAGGTCGAACACGACTTTGTTCTTTTCAATGTCGGAAGGACGGAGAATGACCTTGAGGCCGTTCTTCAATGTCCATACGGTGCTGCCGTACTTGCCCTGGGCAACCTTCTTCACGGCGCTGCCCTTGAGCTGGTCCTTGTCAAGGAAATCCTTTGCAATCTCCTCGGCCTCGTTCGGCTGGATATCGGAAGCATTGACCTCGGCGATTACCCTGAGGAAGTCAGCCTCGGTAGGATGCGAGAGGCCTTCCTTCTCCGGAGCCTTGTAGATTACCACGAGGTTGGAGTCAGGAATCATGCCCTGTGCGACAGTCTGGTTGATGGCCTGGGACGAAACTATGGCCAAAATCTGCTTTACGACCTCATATTCGTCCTGTGGCTTCATATAGTCATAGTTGTCGAAGAAGTTGTTGATAAGAGGACGGACGAGCTCGGCGTTCTTCCTGGTGTCGGCCTTCTTGGCAGCATTCTCGTAACCTGAGAGGATATCACTCTTGGCTCTCTCGATTTCATCGTCGCTGAAGCCGTACTTCTTCATCTTGAGCATCTCGGTGTAGAATGCCCTGAATGCGTCAAGAGCCTCGCCTTCCCTGGCTGAGATTTCTCCGTACTGGGCTTCCATTGTCTCGCAGAGGTTTCCGATTCCGAATGAGGCATTGAGGAACGGAGAACCCGGCTTTGCGGAAATGTCCTCGAACCTCTCGCTCATCACCATTGAAATGATGCTCTTGATGAGGTCGGTCATCTTGCCGATTATTGTATTGTTGTATTCCTCAGGGAGAGGCTCTCCTTTCCAGAACACCTCCATAGCTGTATTCACGGCCTCAGGGTCGGTGAGAATGCCGATCATAGGTTCCTGGTTCCCAGGAATCATTATCACGTCCTTCGGCTTCGGGTCGGTTGCAGCCGGAATGTCGGAGAAAATGTTGCGGATCTTGGCCTCCACAGACTTTACGTCAATGTCACCTACTACGATAAGGGCCTGAAGGTCAGGACGGTACCAGGTCTTGTAGAAATTGGTGAGGCTCTCAGGCTTGAAAGTAGCAAGGTTCTCCTGGCTTCCTATAAGGGTGCAGGAACCGTACTTTGAATCACCGTAATAGAGAGGAAGTGATTTCTCGTGCATTCTCCAGCTTGCATTCCTCCTTGAGCGCCTCTCCTCGATGATGACTCCTCTTTCCTTGTCAATCTCGGTAGGGTCGCAAGTTACGAAATGCGAGTAGTCGTGCATGATGAGGATGCAGGAATCCACGACGCTTTCCCTTACAAGAGGAATGTTTGTCAGCATATAGACGGTCTGCTCAACGCCCGTGCTGGCGTTCACATTGCCTCCGAATGAGGCTCCGATGCTCTGGAGATAGTCCAGGATGCCCTTGTCCGGGAAGTTCTTGGTACCGTTGAAGCACATGTGCTCAAGGAAGTGGGCGAGTCCGTCCTGGTCAGGGGTCTCCTGGATGGCACCTACATTGGTGGCGAGATAGAACTCGGCACGTCCTGCAGGATTTGCATTATGCATAATGTAATAAGTCATTCCGTTCTCGAGGATGCCCTTGTGGACAGCCGGATCGTTCGGAAGTGCCTCCACCTGCTGTGCTCCCGCATTGAATGAAAATGCGAGCAACAGGGCGGATACAATAATAGATAACTTTCTCATTTCTGAATATTGTTTGGTGTTAATTTTTCGCAAGGTAGTAATTATTTTACGAAAAACAATAAAAAATATATGAAAATTCAAAATTTTCGCCTTTTGCATCCCAAAATGGCAACGCAAGTTATGAAATATAATGGTGTTTGGCAAAAAAATCACTAAATTTGTCCCGTTCACCCCTTCTTCCTGAAGATTTGGAAGACAATATGCACTGAAGGACAATGTTGGAGGATTTCAGACTCAAGGTATTCATATCCGTGGTCAATACGGGAAGTTTCACGGCTGCTGCCAGGCTGTTGGGCATATCCCAGCCGGCGGTCAGCCAGAATATCGGTGCATTGGAAAAGGAACTGGGCGTGAAACTGTTCAGAAGGCTCAGGGGTGAAATTGCCCTTACGGGAGAAGGTTCCTCATTCCTCAAATATGCCGAGCATATACTATATTGGTGTTCCGCCGCCGGCGAAATGTTCGGCGAAGAGGGCCGCAACACACCGGGAAAGATAATCAGGATATCCGCTGACCCGGTTGTGGCCGATTATCTTCTTCCTCCGGCTCTTACTGTTCTCTCATCGGCCCATCCTGATTTGCTGTTCCAGGTCATACCGGCCGAGAACGGTGACAGGACTGAAGTAATCTCTGACGTTCCGGGCTCGCATTTCGGTGATCCCCAGGATGCTGATGTCGAGATTACCGTGTCCCCGAGTCCTGAGACAATGGATTTTGCAGGGGAAGAAAAACTTGTCGGCGTGATGGATGCCGTTGTAGTGGCATCGCCTGGGAACAGGTCGGTGTTTTCCGCTGCAGTAAGCGAGGATGACGACAGGCTGACAGCCAAGCCGTTCTCTACCATTGCCGGTATCCCGGTAACCAACAGGTTTGCAGTCTGGGAAGGATATTGCCGTTTCTTCACCCCGGACCTGGTCGCCCGCACATCATTGACTTCAGTCTCGGCGGAGACTGTAAAAAGGGTGGTGTCGGATTCAGTCTCAATATTGGGAATTGTCCCGGAAATGTCTGTGCGTGAGGAAATTGCCTCGGGAAGATTGCTCCAGATGCCGGTCAGGCTTCCGGACTATTCATACGATGTCCACTTCAATCCTCTTCCTGAGTTTTCGGGCAAAACCGTGTGCCGCCTTCTCAGGAGGACATTGAAAGACAGTTTGTCAACCACATAATATCAATTGCTATGAGAAAGAGCATTGCGTTAATCTGCGCCGTAGCGGCGTTGATGTCATTATCCAGGGCAAATGCGGCCGAGCCGTACCAGCCGAAGACCAAGCTTCGTCCAACTTGCACATTGAGGCTTTATCCTGAAGGCCAGGCTATTGACAAGGGTATTGTCGAGAACGGGGTCCAGATTACCCTGGGACCGGGAGAGTCCAATGGAATCACGGCCGCCGAGGATATGCACGAGAACGGCAATATAGGCCTTATCGGGGATGACGCCAGAATCGACCTCTATATCCCGAAGAAATGCAAGGGCAAGATGGTCGTGGTATGTCCGGGAGGCGGTTACCAGATAGTTTCCTCCTTCAATGAGGGAGCGTACGTGGCCGACTGGTTCTACAAGCAGGGCATCGCTGTCTGCGTTGTTAAGTACCGTCTGCCGAACAGGCATTGGAACGTTCCCCTGAACGATGTCCAGAACGCATTCCGCTATTGCCGTGCCCACGCAGCCGAGTGGGGAGTGGAGAAGATTGGCGTTATCGGCTTCTCCGCAGGCGGACATCTTGCAGCCAGCGCATCCACATTGTACACTGATGCGGTCACAAGGCCGGATTTCTCGATATTGGTCTATCCTGTCATCACAATGGAACCTTCCGTCACCCACAAGGGCACGCACGACAATCTCATCGGCACAGTATCGGACTGGGTCAATGATGACCTGACGGTCCGTGAGTATGCCCGCAGGAAATCCGAGTATCAGGAACTTATGACAAGGTATTCGCTTGAGAACCAGGTCAATGAGAATACTCCTCCGACAATCCTCCTGCTCAGTTCCAATGACGGGACTGTCCCTGTCGAGAACAGTCTCAGGTATTACAACAGGCTGATTGAAAACAAGGTAAGTGCCCAGATGTACATTTACCCTTACGGTGGACACGGCTGGGGATTTACCACTTCCGATTTCGGAAAGGACAGGATTGAGGCTTACCGGGGACTCTTCTTCGATGCTATCAGGACGTTCTTGTCTGAACAGTAGGCTTCAGATGTCTCGACTCCGCTCGACATGACAGGGAGGGTGACGTTCGGAAAACCATGGCCGCCCGTGGCCTTGTGAACGGGAGGGGCCCACGAAGTGGGAGGGATTCAGTTTCCCGAAAGTCACCCTCCTGAAAAAACAGTCTGCAAATAAAGAAGCTGACCTTTTGGGCCAGCTTCTTTTTGATTATTACAATCCGAAGAGCTCGTTGTATCCAGGATTCTGGGTGAGAGCCGGGTTGAGGACTATCTCATTGGTAGGAACCATCATAAGATAGTAAGTATCAATCCATCCGCCACCCTGGTCAAGAGGGCTGGCCGCAGTGTAGATCCATCCGCCTGAAGCTTCGGAAGAGGCTGTTGCCTTGCCGTTCTTCACAATCTCATTGTAGTCCACACATTGTCCTCCGTATGTGCCGTTTCCGTATGGAATGGTGGTGTCCGGGATGTAGATACCGCAAGGCTGGCGGTTGATGTAGTAATCGGCCTTTGCCCATCTGCGGACATCGTAGAACCCGAATCCTTCTCCGAAGAGTTCAATCTGGCGCTCCCTGCGGATTTCCCAGAGGACAGGTGCTACCTCATATTTGCTGAG
>JBJEBP010000342.1:0-4983 GCA_051870135.1 Candidatus Cryptobacteroides sp.
ATATGTGGATGCTATCCCGGCATCCTTGCGGGCTACGATTCTGGAGGCTTCTATGGAACTTGACTGGGAGAGCCTGACATTGACCACTGTGTCTTTCCTGATGTCAATGTCCAGGCTGACCGGTTCGCAGCCAAGATATGAGTAGGTAAGGGCCGTTCTTCCGCCCGGAAGCGTCAATGTGTAATAGCCGAAGTTGTTGGTTACGGCCCCGATGCTGCCGTCTGTGGCACCTGCCCCGATCAGGGTCTCTCCGGAATCATTGTCGTAGATGAATCCGCTGACAGTGAACCTGTTGCGTGTGCGTTGAGCAGTACGCTGCCCGGCCTTCAGCACGACATATTGCTTCTGGATTTTCCATTCTATGCCGGTCCCTGAAAGAAGAATGGACAGGGATTGTTCAAGAGTGCTCCCACCCGTCTTTCCGGGCCGTTCCAGGATTGGGCTGAGGGACGAGTCATAGACAAATCTTACATTGTATTCAAGTTCAAGACTGTCAAGTACTTCCTTTATTGTTGCGCCCTTTTTGTCCTGTTCACTGCATTCGTCGGCACAGTATGCATCTGCCAATCCGGGGAAGGGGAGTGCGCAGGCCAGCATTGCCGTGATTACTATAAAATGTACTATTCTCATTCTTGTTTGTGGCGGAGTTACATTTGCACCGCCGACTATATAGACGTGATTCTTTCAAATAGTACCATCGCTTTTTGCCATTAATCGCAAATTTTTTATATTTGCGCCCGAAAATAGCATTGTCGCTGATGGTGTCTTTCCGGGCCGGCGGTCCGGGAGGGTGAAAATGGGAATCAGGTGCAAGACCTGAACTGTGCCCGCAGCGGTGAGTCCGAATTTTAGCCGGAAAATCTTTGCCACTGTTCATAGGAATGGGAAGGCTTCCGGCCGGGATGAGTCCGAAGACCTGCCACCAGCATTGTCAAACCCAGGAACCCGGGGCCAGGTTCGCAAGTTGGATTATGCGTTCACTTTTTAAAACCGCATTTGCTCTCATAGTCGGAGCATTGCATTCGTGCATCGGACTTTACGCTGAGGCTGGCTCAAAAGTCTGTCATATCGAGCGAAGCACGCTGTGCGTAGTCGAGATATCTGGTGATAATCAATCCATTATACAGATCTCTCCACTCGCTTCGTTCGGCCGGGATGACAGGATAGTGGCTTTTGAGTCAGCCGCCGCTATGCCGGACGATACTATAAGTACTTCCACAGTGACAGATGTGCGGAATGCCTCCTCGTCCAGCCCGTCGGCCCGCCTCGGAAGGGAACGGATTGAGAAGACGGGGATGGCAACATTGCAGGAGGCGATAAGGACATTTGCCGGGGTCAGCGTACGGGACTATGGCGGAATCGGTGGCCTCAAAACGGTGAATATCAGGAATTTCGGGGCACAGCATACAGGAATATCTTATGACGGCCTCATCCTTGCGGACGCGATGAACGGCCAGGTTGACATCGGACTCTTCGATTTGGAGGCCGTGTCCGGCATCACGGTCAAGATTGCCGGCAATGATGACATTTACCGGAGTGCAAGGCTCAATTCCTCAGTAGGTACGGTGGAGATAACTACGCTCCGGCCACAGCCCGGCACCAGCGCAGATGTCCGTTTGCGAGTAGCGTCATTCGGGACGTATGAACCGTATATTCGTGTGAACCAGGGTTTTGCGCGACGGTGGAATGCCTCCGTTTCGGCTTCCGGACTGATCTCCGACGGGGATTACCCGTTTGTTCTTCATAATGGCAATGTCACCACGCACGAGGTCCGTCTCAATTCTGACGTGAAGTCGTTCAAGTCGGAGGTCAATGTTCACGGAGATATGGGGAAGTCCGGTACTCTTGATGTGAAGATTGCCGGGGTAATGAGCGGGCGCGGCCTGCCAGGCTCTGTCATTCTCTATACCCAGCATCCTTCCGAACGCCTCTGGGACAAGAACTTGATGTGCAGCATTATTCACGACGTGTCATTCCGCTTGCCTCTGAAACTCAAGACTTCCCTCAGCTACAATGATGCCTGGAACCGCTACCTCAATGATCTCCAGTCACTTCCCGAGCCGCAGGATGACAGGTACAGGCAGCGCAATGCGACATTGTCCTCGGTCCTGCTCTGGTCGCCGAAACCGTTCCTGGGCGCCTCCATTGCGGAGGACCTGGTAATCAGTACTTTGTCTGCGAACATCCCGGGCTGCCTCTATCCTGTCCGGGAAACGTCCTATACGGCATTGTCATTGAAATATTCCTCCCGTAGGCTCAATGCCGTGGCTACGCTGCTAGGCACTGTTGTCCGTGAGCAGACCCGGAAAGGGAGTCCGGCACCGGGAAGGGAACATCTTTCGCCATCCCTCGGGGCATCCTTCAGCATTCTCCCTGAATTGCGTGCAAGGGCTTCATTCAAAGAGAGTTACAGGCTTCCGACCTTCAATGATATCTATTATCCGAGGATGGGGAACAAGGACCTCGACCCTGAGAAGGCCCTGCAGTTCAATCTCGGCCTGGTCTATGACAGGCAGTTCGGCCCAAGGCCCGGAGGATGGAACTTGACCGCCTCCATTGACGCATATCACAACAGGGTCAGGGACAAGATTGTAGCCATTCCGTCAATGTTCATCTGGAGCATGAGAAATCTCGGCAAGGTCAATATGTGGGGAAGCGATGTGTCGTTTTCGGCACGCGGGCCAGTGGCTGAGTGGCTTCGGTTGAGGGTTGACGCCAATTGGTCATGGCAGCGTGCTGTAGATGTAACGGACAGGGATTCAAGGTATTACAAGAACCAGATAGCCTATACCCCGAAGCATTCAGGCTATTTTTCCACCGTGTTCGAGACTAGATGGTTCAATCTTGCCTATTCGGTGCAGGCCGTGGGGACCCGTTACTGCCTATCACAGAATACAAGGGCTTACAGGATAGAGCCTTACGCTGACCATGGAATCAGCCTGAACCGGACATTCACCTTCGGGCGAAATCACGATTGGCGGTTGGCATTGAGTGCTGAGGCATTGAACCTTGCCGGTAAGAACTATGAGGTTATGAAATATTATCCGATGCCGGGAAGAAGCTGGAGAATAACATTGAAAATATCATATTGAAATGAAAAAGTACATTATTCTGGCCGCATTTGCGGCAATGGCTCTCGCTTCCTGCGAGAATGTCGAGACTCCGGGACCGGTGCCGTCCCTTGATGGATTTCTTATACTTAACAATGGCAATATGGGGAGCAATGATGCCTCAATCGCATTGTACAATCCTGAAACAAAGGAGGTTGCCGGTGATTTGTTCTACAATGTCAATGGCCGCCAGCTCGGTGACGTGGGACAGGACATAGTCCGCAGCGGCAATGAACTCTACATCTCCGTGAATTGCTCGCAGATAATCTTCGTTACTGATCTTGAGCTCAATGTAATAGGAGAGGTGACAGCTTTTCAGGGTGGTACCCGCCTTTCTCCGCGCTCCCTTGCAGTCTCCGGGACCAATGTCTATGTGACCTACAGCGAGGGCTGGCTAGGCGAGATTTCCCGCAAGGACGGCTATTCAGTGCGTCTCACACAGGTTGGTATGTATCCGGAGGATGTCTGCATCCACGGTGACAGGGCATACGTGGCCAATTCCGGCAACGGGGACGGCAACACTGTATCCGTGGTGGACCTTGCCTCGTTCAAGGAGATATCGACATTGGAGGTGAACCGCAATCCCCAGACTCTCGTGGTGGACGAGGCCGGGAAGAACCTCTATGTGTGCAGCTGGGACGCATACGACCCTTCAACTTGGGCAGTTGTGTCCACATCCAAGCTC
The DNA here is from genome assembly GCA_051870135.1 of Candidatus Cryptobacteroides sp. Classification (GTDB taxonomy): domain Bacteria; phylum Bacteroidota; class Bacteroidia; order Bacteroidales; family UBA932; genus Cryptobacteroides. The sequence goes on from JBJEBP010000342.1 coordinate 3,796, forward strand.
CAGAAGGTGTCCCTTTCCGACGGCAAGGTGTCGGACTTGGATTTCAATTCATTGTCAACCATTGTTGAAGGTCCTGACAATCAGATGTATGTGGCCTGCGGACAGTATTCTGCGGACTGGAAGATGACAGGGGCAGTATATGTATATGATATGACTTCCGGGAAGAATCTCGGCCTATTGTTCGATGAACCTGTCGAGAATTATTATTCGCTTTCTTACGACGGAGGATATGTATTTGTCGGAGCCGGCGAATATACCGCCGAAGGGGATATGTTCATTTATGACAAGGATGGCAGGCAGGTGGCTTCCACGCCTTCCTGCGGCATCAATCCGATGAAGGGCCTGGTATTATGATTCTCAACCTTTTGTATGTTCTAATCTGCGGCATCGCCCTTCCCGTGGGCGGTGTCCAGATGCAGTATCTCTGGCGTAATCAGTTAGGAGATATTTATTCGCTCGGGCTGGGAAGCGCAGCCTGTCTCGGAGCGGCTGCTGCTACTATGTCCGGCTGGTGCTCCCTGACTGTAGGAGCCTTCATTGCCCAGGGTATCTGCGCCATTTTAGTATCGCTTGTAGCAATAAGACTAAATACCTCGCGGCTTATTACATTCGGCATTATCTTCGGCACATTCGTGGGCTCATTATGCACCATTGTGGTGACCAATGCCCCGACCGGAGACCTCCTGAAGCAATATTATCTCTGGGGTGCGGCCAATTTCAAGTTGCAGGGAGTGACTGCGACTGACATTGTCATAAGTCTGGTTCTTTTCGCCTCAGGCCTTGCCACCGCTTTTTTCTGCGCCAATCGCTTGACCAATCATTACAAGGGTGAAATTGAACTGTCCAATGTTTACAAGGCATTGATACTCTTTATGATAAGCGTTCTGGTGACAAGCGCGGTAAGCATCTGTGGAACAGTGGGATTCGTGAGCCTGGCAGTACCAAATCTGGCAAGGGTGATTGTGAAGCCAGGCGACATAAGGGTCCAGTACGGCATCTCCGCCGCCATTGGAACGGCCCTCCTGCTGGTCACTTTCATTGTGGTGGAATATTGCAATTTCGGCATTTACCTGCCTGTCAGCGCGACTATGGCACTTATCGCCCTGCCACTGTCCATCATCCTCTTCCGCCAGGAGAAGTAACCGGGTACCACCTACTATTCCCGTGAGCCATTTTCACCCATACGCT
>JBJEBP010000343.1:0-20670 GCA_051870135.1 Candidatus Cryptobacteroides sp.
TCCACATCCAACCGGCGGATTGAGGAGTGGAGAATCGCTGAATGAATGACACTCTTCGATGCTGTCTCGCCGGATGACGATAATGAGTCACGCCAGGGATGACGTTGAGCCAATCCACAAAATAAAGAAGCCGGCCCGAAGGGGTCGGCTTCTGTCGGTAAATTTCCTTGTATTTTATGCCTGGATATAGGCGTTGATTGCAACTGATGTGAAGAGAACGAAGATGATGGCAGCTACGATTGTGCCGATTACTTTGAGCCTCTTCATCCATACCTGGTTGCTCCAGCCTACGGTCTGGAACATGCTCCAGAAGCCGTGGGTGAGGTGGAAGAATACTGCGATGAACCATACGATGTAAATCAGCAGTACCCAGATGTTGCCGAATGTTGCGGTAAGGAGCTCGTAAGGATTCTCAGCTTCTTTGCCGATGAACTCCTGAAGCTGCATGTCAGCCCAGAAATGTGAAAGGTGGAAGAAGAGAATGCCGAGAATCACGATTCCGAGTACGAACATGTTCTTGGCTGACCAGGAGTCTGCCCTGGCTACGCTTGCGGTCTCATAGCGCTTGTAACCGCCGCGGGCCTTGATGTTGTACCAGGTAAGGTAGCATCCGTAGAAGATGTGGACGAAAACACCGAGTGCCAGCACCGGTACCATTATCGTCACGATTGGCAGGGCCATGAAGTCGCAACCGAGTTGGAAGAGACCGTCCCAAGCGCCAAATTTACCTGTGAATGAATCGATTACTGAAAAGAAATTGATAGTTCCGTGAAGCAGAAGGAATACGATGAGAAATGCACCGCTGACTGCCTGAATGAACTTTCTCCCGATGGAGTAGTGGAATGCGTTCGCCATTATTTTAAAAATATTTGATTTCTAAATTAAGGTTATCCGATTTCAAAATTACAATCTTTCGGCAAATATAGGTTGTTTCTTGCAAGTTTCATAATATTTCGATAATTTTGTTTCCCGGATTGTGACGGAAAACCTCACTTTTCGAAGAAATCATTACCGTAAAGTTCAGACATTATGTATAAAAGGGTACTTTTGAAACTGAGTGGCGAGAGCCTCGGCGGACCTGCCGGCAAGGGACTTGACACTGACAGCCTCAGGGCTTATGCTGAAGAAATCGCCGAGGCGGCCAAGGCCGGTCTGCAGATTGCCATTGTCAATGGCGGCGGCAATATTTTCCGCGGGCTCCAGGGCACCGGAAAAGGGTTCGACCGCGTGGACGGGGACAAGATGGGAATGCTCGCGACCGTCATCAATTCCCTGGCCCTGTCAATGTTCATTAAGGAGCAGGGAGTCAATGCCCAGGTTTTCACGGCCACCCCTATGGAGCCTGTAGCCAAGTACTATATGCGTGACGATGCGGTGAAGGTTCTGGAGGAGGGCGGCGTAGCCCTCATTTCCGGAGGTACCGGCAATCCTTTCTTCACGACGGATTCCGGAGCGGCCCTCAGGGCATTGGAAATCGGTGCTGACGCATTGCTGAAAGGTACCCGCGTGGACGGAGTCTATACTGCCGACCCGGAGAAGGATCCTTCCGCGGTACGTTATGATGAACTGACCTTCGACAAGGCCCTGTCAGACCATCTCAAGGTTATGGACCAGACGGCTTTCGCTCTCTGCAGCGAGGGCAATATGCCGATCATCGTGTTCGACATGAACTGCCGCGGCAACCTCAAGAGAATCCTGGAGGGAGAGAAGGTCGGCACATTAGTACATGTATAACCATATAAAAATAAAATAGTTATGTTACCAAGAGCAAAAGAGATTGTCACTGCTGCTGACAACAAGATGAAAGAGGCTGTGGCTTATCTTGAAGAGGACCTCAAGACATACCGTGTGGGCAAGGCCAATCCTTCCCTTTTCAACAATGTGCTTGTAGATTACTACGGAACTCCTACCCCTGTTCCACAGGTGGCTTCCGTTTCCGCTCCTGATGCCAAGACAGTGCTTATCCAGCCTTGGGAGAAGAGCATGATTGCCAAGATTGAGAAGGCGATAATGGATGCCAATATTGGAATGACGCCGCAGAACAACGGTGAGCAGATCCGCTGCAATGTCCCTCCTCTCACAGAGGACCGCAGGAAGGAACTCATCAAGAAGGCCAAGGCTGCCGGCGAGAGTGCCAAGGTCGTAGTCCGCAATGCGCGCCGCGACGCAGTTGACCTCCTGAAGAAGGCCCAGAAGAATGAGGGTCTCCCTGAGGATGGCGAGAAAGAAGGCGAGGAAGAGGTACAGAAAGTCACTGACAAGAACGTCAAGGAGATTGACGCCCTCATCGCCGCCAAGGAAAAGGATATTATGACTGTGTAATTTCCAGCATCCTGTACATCTCCACTGTCCTGGCCGCCTCGGCGACATCGTGTACTCTCAGGATGTCCGCCCCGCAGCAAAGGGCCTTGTAGTGGAGGACCTGGGTGGCCGGCAATGCTTCTTCCGGAGTAATGCCGAACTTCCTGTAAACCATACTCTTGCGGGATACACCTACCAATATTCGCCGGCCTGTGGCAATGAATTTGCCAAGGTCGGCGAGCAGTTTATAGTTCTGCTCCACTGTCTTGGCGAAACCGAATCCGGGGTCCAGGATCCAGTCCCTGATGCCTGCCGCATCGGCTTTACGCCCGAAATCATTGAAATACTCCAGCACCTCGGCGGTGACATCATTGTATGAGGCCAGGGACTGCATAGTGAGAGGATTGCCCCTCATGTGCATTGCCACATACGTGAGCCCCAGGCGGCCGACCAGGGGAAGCATTTCGCCCGTCCGGTAGCTGGCATCCCCCTCCATTCCTTTGCCCGCAGTTACATCATTGACAATGAAATCCCCGATCAGGTCGAATGCCTTCCGGACCACCGAAGGCCAGTATGTGTCAATGGAAATGCGAATCTCGGGGAGTTCTTTCCGTATCGCTTTCAATGCCGGTCCGAGTCTCCGCCATTCCTCTTCCTCCCCGACAGCCGTGGATCCGGGCCTTGTGGAGCAGGCCCCGATGTCCAGTATCGAAGCCCCTTCCCCTGCCATCCTGACGGCTCTCGCCACGATTTTGCCGATGTCATCCCGTCCGTCCTCTCCAAGACAGCGGCTTTCGCTGAAATATGAATTGTCCGTGAGGTTGATGATTCCCATCACGTCTATCTTGCGCATTGTGTCCATAAAGAAAATTTTGCACAAACTTAAGGAAAAATTCGATATATTTGTAAAACTAATGCTGATTCTATGCTGATTGTAATTGAAGGACTCGACGGCTCCGGAAAATCCACGCAGGTCAAAAGGCTCAGGAAATATCTTGAGTCATTCGGCAGGCCGTTGAAATACATTCATTTCCCGAGATATGACGCCCCTGTCTATGGGGATTTGATAGGAAAATTCCTCAGGGGAGGCTTCGGCTCCATTGACGCCGTGCATCCGCAGCTTGTGGCATTGCTGTATGCGGAGGACAGGAGGGCTGCCGTTCCCGAGATGCTTGAAGCAGTCAAGGGGGACGGCATTCTTCTGCTCGACAGATATGTCTATTCCAATATCGCCTATCAATGTGCCAAGCTGGCCGATGAGACCGAGAAGGAGGAGTTGCGGAAATGGATCAGGGATACCGAGTACGGGGACTTCGGCCTTCCCGTGCCTGACCTGAACATTTTCCTCGATGTCCCTATTGGCTTCGTCGAGAAGAAACTGGAATCGTCCCGGGCCGGGGATGACAGGGACTATCTTGCAGGAGGAAGTGATATCCACGAGGCTGACATTGAGTTCCAGAAAAGGGTGAGGGAAGTGTATCTCCGTCAATGTGAGGAGGATCCGGGTTTCATAAGGATTGACTGCAGCGACCCGGAGGGACGTATGCTCCCGCCTGACGCCATCTTCTCATCCATCATTTCAGCAATCAATACTCTCTGAACGCAATGAAAAACATTTCCAAAAGGCTTTGCGCCAAGATATTGGGGTTCGTGTTCTTCGTCTCCGGCATCCTCAAGCTGATGGACCCGACCGGAACGTCCCTGATTATCAAGGACTACATGAACTTCTTCCATTTAGGGTCCGCCTCTCCCGCGGCTTTCGTGCTCGGGGAAATTTTCGCATTGACAGAGACATTCTGCGGCATAATGCTGGTGACGGGCGTTTTCCGCAAACTTGCCGCCTGGACCACGACCATATTGATGAGCTTCTTCACCATCATTACCCTCGTGCTGTGGTTATTCAATCCGCAGATGGATTGCGGCTGTTTCGGCGAGGCAATCCATCTGACTCATTTCCAGTCATTTGCAAAGAATATCCTGCTTTGCGCCCTGATGCTTGCGGCATTCTGGCCATACAGGGACTTCGGCTCTCCTTCCAGGAAGAAATATGTTACTTTCGGACTGACCGGAGTCGCCGCCATAGCATTCGCCGTATATTCCCTCATTTACAACCCGATGCTGGAACTGACCCCGTTCAATCTCTCCTCAAGGCTCGCCGCATCAGTCGAAACTGACGTCAATGATGAAGGCGACTACATTTCCGCATTCATATACGAGAAAAACGGCCAGAGGGGAGTATTCACCCTGAACAAGCTTCCGGATTCGACCTGGACATTCGTCGAGGCGCAGACAATTGAGAAGGAGGACAACATTGACGAAAGCGAGTATCCTGAACTGGCGTTCAGGGATGCCGGCGGCAATTACAGGGACAGCCTGGCGGCCCGGGGCAATGTCATTGTCATATCAGTGACGGACCCTGCCTCAGTGTCCGCAAAAAGGTGGAACAGGATAGCGGAAACCGGTTCTGCCGCAGTTGAGGCAGGTTTCAGGTTCCTCCTCCTCGCATCAAGCACAAGTGACAATCTCCATGGTGCCTTGTCCGCCCTTGCCCCGGAGCAGGCCGGATTTGTCCTGGACAATGCATATTTCGCTGATTTCAGGACACTTGTTTCCCTGAACAGGAGCAATGGCGGTGCCACATATTTCGACGACGGCAATCTGATAGAGAAATGGTCCGGGGCATCTCTTCCCGACCTCAAGGATCTCAAGCGCAGGATGCGCCAGGACAGCACGGAGCTGATGCTGAAGTCCGACAGTAGGGGAAGGCTCAATTTCCAGGCCTTCATGCTATATTCCATTTCCCTGCTTCTTCTGGTATAGATAACTGATAATAAACAAGATATGAAAGGAGTATATATTTTTCTCGCAAACGGCTTCGAGGAGACTGAGGCTCTTGCCCCGCTTGACATTCTCAGGAGAGGTGGTGTTGACGTGAAGACAGTATCTGTCCATCGTGACAAGTATGTGACCGGAGCACACAAGGTTACCGTTGCTGCAGACCTCACCTACGGTGAATTCAAGGCTGAATTGGAAATTGAAGGTACGGACTGGTCTGACGTTATGATTTTCCCGGGCGGTATGCCCGGCACCAGGAACCTCGCCCAGAATCCCGAGCTCATAAACCTTATGCGCCTCCATTATGCGGAGGGCGGAAGTCTTGCTGCAATTTGCGCTGCCCCGGGACTGGTTGTTTCCCAGCTTCCGTCATTGTCAGGGATTCATTTCACCTGCTATGACGGTTTCGAGGACGGCCCGATTGCGAGAGGGGGTATCTATGAGAAGGTGCCTGCTGTTATCTCGGGGAACATAATTACCGGCCGCGGACCCGGCTGTGCTGTCGAATTCGGACTTGCCATCCTGGAGCATCTCAAGGGTGAGGAAGAGGCTGCTGCCATCAGGAGTTCGCTGATGCTCTGATATTTGAGGCTGGCCCAAAAGCCTGTCATATCGAGCGAAGCACGCAGTGCATAGAGATATCTATTTACCTGATTATCTCGCGGTCAATGCGCCGCGGGATACTTGTCATTATTTCGTAAGGTATTGTACCGAGGATGTCCGCCAGTTCGGAGGCCGTAGGGTCTTCGCCGAAGACGGTGACAGTGTCGCCTACCTTCGCATCGACACCGGTGATGTCCAGCATGCACATATCCATGCAGATATTGCCGATTGTCGGAACCCTGTGCCCGTTCAGGGAGAATGAAGCCCTTCCGCAGCCAAGATGCCTGTCAATGCCGTCCGCATAGCCCACGGGAATGGTCGCTATTACAGTTCCGCCTGGTGCTATCATACCGTGCCTGCCATATCCGATTGTGCCGTCTTCCGGGTGCAAATGCTTGATTTGCAGAATTTTGCATTTCAATGAAGCGACAGGGGAGAGCTTGACTCCCGGCAATGCGCTGATGCCGTAGATTCCGATTCCGAGACGTACCATATCGTGCTGGAACTGGGGGAATCTCTCAATCCCGGCAGAGTTGAGGATGTGGAGCATCGGCTTGTACCCGATTTCTCCGGTAATGCGGGCAGTATTGTTCTCGAACATCCTGATCTGGCCCATAGTGAAGTCATCCGAAGCAGGGTCCTCGGCGGCTGCAAGATGCGAGTACAATGACTTGACTCTCACTGATTTGCATTGCTTCAGGAAATCCGTCAGCTCCTGAAGTTCGTCTGTCATGAAGCCCAGGCGGTGCATTCCGGTGTCAAGCTTGACGTGAACGGGATAGCCGGTAATGCCCCTGCTGTCGAGGATTTCGCAGAAGGCTTTCAGGGCGTGGAGATTCGGTATTCCGGGCTCAAGGCGGTAGTCAATGATTTCATTGAAATAGTCAGTTCCGGCAGTAAGTACCAATATCGGCAGGCTGATACCTGACTTGCGGAGTTCAATGCCTTCCACTGGATAGGCCACGGCAAGATAATCCGCACCTTCCTTCTGCATCATTGCCGCAAACTCCACGGCACCGTGTCCGTAGGCATTGGCTTTCACCAGCACGAGCAGCTTTGTGGAAGGTTCGATGAGTGACCTGAAATATCTGTAATTGTCCCGGCAGGCTCCAAGTCTGAGTTCCAGACGGGAAAAGTCATTTTCCTTGTACATATCCGATATAAACCGGCAGGCGAAACCGACACTTTGTCATATCGCCGTCAAAAACCGCTGCAAAAATAGCGAATAATTCCGAATAAAATTGATAATCTGTCAGGAGTTGTCTATATTGGCACACATTTTCTTGTCATGGCATTCGTTATCGTTTAGAAAAATAATTTTTTATTGAAATGAGTATTTGGTTAATAATGGGACTTGTGATGCTTCTCAGCTTCCTCGTCCAGCAGATGTTGCAGAGCAGGTTCAGCAAGTATTCAAGAGTGCCTCTGCAGAATGGGATGACAGGTGCTGACGTAGCACGCAAGATGTTGTATGACAATGGAATAAGAGATGTTGAGGTTTGCTGCATACCGGGAACTTTGACTGACCATTACAATCCCCAGACCCGTACTGTCAACCTCAGCCAGGCAGTGTATAACAGTTCATCTGTAGCTGCAGCAGCCGTTGCAGCGCACGAATGCGGACACGTTGTCCAGCACGCCTGCGGCTATGCCCCGCTCCGTCTCAGGACTGCCCTGGTGCCGGTCGTGTCATTTGCCAACAATGTTGTACAGTGGGTCCTCCTCGCAGGAGTCCTTCTCATTAATGTGTTCCCGGCCTTGCTCTGGATAGGTATCGCCCTTTTCGCAATGTCCACCCTTTTCAGCGTGGTTACCCTTCCTGTGGAGGTCAATGCGAGCAGCCGTGCCGTGAACTGGCTTGAGGCCTCCGGCATTGTCAATTACGAGACCCGGCCTATGGCTGTGGATGCCTTGAAGTGGGCTGCCTACACATACGTAATTGCTGCAATCGGCTCTATTGCCACATTGCTCTACTATATCGGTCTAGCCAGAAGGGATTAATCCGATGGAAGAACTTGATGAGAAATATATGAGGGAAGCCCTGAGGGAGGCTTCGGCGGCCCGCGATGAGGATGAGATTCCCATCGGGGCTGTCGTCGTCTGCCGTGGCCGTATCATTGCCAAGGGGCACAATATGACGGAGAGACTTCACGACCCGACAGCACACGCGGAGATGATTGCTCTTACTTCCGCAACTGGGGCAGTGGGGGGAAAGTACTTGAATGACTGTACGTTATATGTTACGGTGGAGCCTTGCCCGATGTGTGCGGCCGCTTCCTGCTGGGCGCAAGTAGGCAGGATTGTCTATGGCGCTTCTGACCCGAAACGAGGCTATTCCCTCTACTCCCCGACATTGCTCCATCCCAAGACGGAGGTTGTTTCCGGAGTTTTGGCAGAAACCTGCGGCGGGATGGTCTCGGATTTCTTCAGGAAAAAGAGATAGTTCAAGAACAGCACTATTAGCTGACAACCAACACCTATGATATGAAACGCAGAATACGGAATACCGTATTACTATTGATTTTCACGGTAATATCGCTTTGGTTCTGGGGCTTCCTGAGCCCTTCAATCCTGTATTTCAGGGAATCTGTCCTATGGTTTCCATTGACCTGGGACCGTCTGCTGGATACTTTCTGTCATCCGGGCGGGCTTGCTGACTATGTTTCTGGATTCATTGTACAATTCTTCCGTTTCAGGCTCCTGGCCGCAATTTCAGTGACGGGAGTCCTGCTTGCGATACGGACTCTTGTATTGAAAATATCCGGGAAACTCGGCGGCGAAGTCCTGGCCGGGGCCCTCAGTTTCATCCCGGCATTCATTGTCTGGGCCTTTCTCTGCATTTTCGAGTACAGGTTTACCGCAGCTGTATCATTGATGCTGGCTCTTGCCATTCTTCTGCTCTTATTGACGTTGACGGAGGGGAGACCGGCCAAGTCATTGAAATTCAGCACTCTTGTAGCTACGATTGCCGGCTGGTACATCTGCGGACCGGCCGCTGTCCTGATTCCGGCAGTCCTGCTTTTGTCCTGGAAGAAGGAGTTTCTGCGCGCTGTCTATTCATTGTTGGCAATGCTTCTGCTGCCTTTCCTTGCATCTTTTATCCTGGATTATCCGGTGTCGCAGCTGTATCTCGGGACAGATTATCATATCGTGCCTGGACAGGTTCCGTCAATGCTTTATCTTTCAATGCTTTCAGTGCTGCTGTGCACGGCTCTGTCCGCATTGCCGGCCAGGCTTCCTGCCGGTCGCAAGTGGCTCGGCATTGTCTCAACGGTTATTCTTGACATTGCGGTGTTCGCCGGAGGATGGATGTATATGACGTCCAAATGCAACCCTGTGAATGAGAGGATTTTCCTCTATGACAGGCTGGTCGGGGAGGAAGACTGGGACGGGATATTGTCCGTGGCCCTGAACCGCAGGCCGAGAACTTACGCTGAGCTATGCGCGGTGGATCTTGCCCTGGCAGAAAAGGGACGTCTGCTGGAGGATATGTTTGTTTTCCAGGGCCAGACTGCCGAGGCACTCTTCCCGGACTATAACTTGGGGTATGTGATGAGCCTGAGCTCCGACAGGGCATTGATGGAGGCGGGTCTTCTCAATGCTGCCAGGCATTATGCTTTCGAGAAATTCCAGTCGTTCCCCGACTACCGGACTGGTACAAGATATCTGCGCTCGCTTGCCGAAATTGATATTGCGCGGGGGGACTTTGGCCCTGCCGGAAAGTATCTGGATGCATTGTCCGGGACAATGTTCCATAGAAGGTGGGCTGCTGCGAAACGGAAGGAAATGGAGATGAGCAGGACGCCTTCCGCAATTGCCGACACCTGCTTGTACAATGATTCTTCATTGCCGGACAAGGCGTTGATGCTCAGGAGATTGTGTGCCTCCGGCAATGCCGGGCCGGTCGCCGGGCAATATCTCATTGCAATGGATCTCCTGACAATGGATCTTGCCGCATTGCGCTCGGATTTGGAGATTTCCGGCATTGGAGGGGATACTCCGGCCACTGTCAGGCAGGCGCTTGTGATGGCAGGCGAACTGTTCGGAGACCTCAATGACAGGGAAAAGTCAATGTTGACGGATGCTGACAGGGAACTGTATGCCGAATTCCGGTCAAGGGCATCGGATGCGGCATCCCTCCGGTCCCGCTTCGGCAACACTTATTGGTATTATTGTCTTGGAGCCTATAGCACTAAAACTGACTGATAATGAATATTGTTGATATCATTGGCAGGTTGCAGCTATTATGCGCATCTGCCGTCCTTCTATTTTCCTGCTCCAAAGGAAATGTACCGGTATCAAATGATTGCCCTCCTGTGTGGCCGGACTGTGCAGGGGTGACCATCCCTGTCAATATAGCCCCGCTTGACTTCGGCATAAAGCCCGGTTCCGGATATGACAGAATGAAGGTAAGTGTGCTTGATTCCACGGGCAGGACATTGCTTTCTTCCAACGGCGACTGTACCCGCTTCGGGATACGCAGGTGGCACAGGGCACTTGCCGCCAATGCCGGTTCATCCCTGGAATTCCGGGTAATGATGAAGAATGCCGACGGATGGACCCGGTTTGCGCCGATGCGGATGAATGTCAGCCGAGACAGCATTGACTACGGCCTTACCTACAGGCGTATTTTCCCTGGCTACCAGTCATTCGGCTATATGGGAATCTATGAGAGAAGACTTTCTGATTTCAATGAGAAAGTATTGATAGACAGTAGGATGCTCGATGCCGGCTGCGTCAATTGCCATACCTCTAACCGCACCGACCCGATGAACTTCTGCCTTCACGTCAGGGGTGCCCATTCTGCTACAATGCTGGCACGCGGGGGCGATACCGAATACCTTGACACCAAGACCGACAGCACAGGAGGCTTTTTCGTCTATCCTTACTGGCATCCGTCCGGGAAATATATAGCATATTCCGTAAACACTACCAGGCAGTCATTCTATTCGGCTCACGACAAGAAAATTGAAGTCTATGACGAAGCCTCGGATATAATAGTATATTGTCCTGATACAAAGGAGATTCTGCGTCCTGCACTGCTCAACTCGAAGACCTCTCTCGAGACAAAGCCGGCATTTTCTGCGGACGGAAGGACATTGTATTTCTGTACGGCCCCTGCCGGGACAATGCCGGATGACATCAGGAACACAAAGTACAGTCTTTGCTCCATTGCTTTCAATCCCGGGGACGGCACATTCGGCGACAGGGTGGATACCCTTGTTTCAGCTGCTTCAACTGGCCTTTCTGTTGCTTCTCCGAGGCCATCTTACGACGGAAAATATATATTGCTGACCGCTTCGGATTTCGGAACCTTCATGATCTGGCACAAAGAGGCAGACCTCTGGCTTTACGATTTGTCCAATGGCACACTCAGGCCTGCGGGAGGTATAAACAGTCCGGACACAGACAGTTTCCATAACTGGAGTTCGAATTCGAAATGGGCCGTGGTTGCCACAAGACGGGAGGACGGGCTGCACACTATGCTCCACATCGCCCACATTGAGGAGGACGGTACTTTTTCCAAGTCTTTCCTGCTTCCGCAGCGTGATCCTGTCAAGTATTATGGAAGGCTGATGGATTCTTACAACACTCCCGATTTCACCTCAGGGCCATCGCCTTTGGATGCGAGATCCATGAGGAAGGGTATTTTGTCTGAAAGGAGGGACAAAGTCAGATTGCGCGATGAACGATAGATTTCCGTTCGGCAGGGTTCTGATTTATGCGGAATCCCTTCTGCAACCTCTTGCCAGAACGCTTGAAAACTGGCTGGGGGGGGGTACGTATATTATTGATAATCAGCAAGATGTCATATCTTCTCTGGAGACTGGAGCGTATGATATTCTATGCTGTTCAGTACACTTGGAGGAATGTCTTGAACTTTGCTGGACTATAAAGGCGAAGGATACAATCAGGCATTATCCGGTAGTAATCGTTACAGATTCGGAGGCGGATACATCCATATCATATCTCCAGGCGGGTGCTGAGGCCTTTCTGTTCAAGCCTGACCGGAAACTTTTTCTTTCACAGCTTTGTTCCATTCTGGGGAACCGCTGTTTTGTCAAGGCTGCATTGACCGGACAGAATGCTGTAAGTCCTGTGTCCGGGAGTTCCCGGAATGCCGCTTTCATTTCCCGGCTCAAGAATTTCATTTCCGCCAATATCCAGGAAACGGATCTTTCCGTTTCCCGTCTTGCTTCTGCCATGAACATGAGTCCTTCCAACCTTTTCCGCAGGGTCAGGGAGACCTTGGATATGTCTCCAAATGCGCTTGTGAATGAAATGCGGCTTTCGAAAGCGAAAGAAATTCTCGATGGAAATGAAAAGAGTATATCGGAAATCGTGTTTCTTACAGGGTTCAATTCGCATAGTTACTTTTCGAAGTGTTTCAAAAGGCGTTACGGAATCTCCCCTTCGGAGTATTCAGAGGAAAATAGAGATGGTTTAACGGTAAAATGAAACATCTTGATTTTCGAATTTATATCAAATTGTAGGATTGTAATATAAGAATGTAGAATTGTGCTAATGCGCTATTTCGTTTATGGATAACTTTGCACAGCCGTCGATAAAACTGAAACTTAATTGACATTACTTAATCACACATTATGTTACAATCCAATCTATTCAAGGTTGCCGGAAAATTCGTAGCCGGCACGTTAGCCTTGCTGTTGGCATTGTCTCAATCCGTTTCGGCCCAGTCCCTGACTGTGACCGGAAAGGTTGTTGATGCCAGCAATGAGCCGGTCATAGGCGCCGGCGTTGTAGAAAAGGGAACTGACAATGGTACAGTCACGGACATTGATGGAGCATTCCGCCTCACTGTTTCAGGCAAGAATGCCGTCATTGTTGTCAATTCTCTCGGTTACCAGACTTCCGAGATTGTACTCGGAGGCAGAACTACCGTCAATGTGGTGCTCAAGGACGATGCACAGCTTCTTGCCGACGCTGTGGTTGTCGGTTACGGTACCCAGATGAGGAAGACCGTCACCGGTTCCATTTCTTCCGTAAGGGAGAAGGATCTTATTGCACCTAATGCTGTCAGCGTGGACAACCTTCTCAAGGGTAAGGTTGCCGGACTTTCAATGTCACAGGCATCTGCACAGCCTGGTGCCGCAGCAAGCGCCAACATCCGTGGCGCCCTGTCCCCGAACGGTTCCAATGAGCCGCTCTATGTCATTGACGGTGTGGTTGTAAGCTCCACCAACAAGGCTGCGAAAGCCGGTCCTACCAGACTTATCGGCTTCGCCCTCAATGACGGATCTGATGTCAGCCCTCTTGCTACAATCAACCCTAACGACATTGCCTCCGTGGATGTCCTCAAGGATGCTTCCGCAGCTGCCATCTATGGTTCCGCAGCCGCCAACGGTGTGATTCTCATCACTACCAAGAGCGGTATGAGCGGCAAGCCGAAGGTTACCTACACCGGTTCATTCTCAGTGCAGACCATCAACAAGTACTATGACATGATGGAATCCGCCGAACTTATGGAGTGGGCAAACCTCGGTGCCAAGGAAACATGGCTCTACAACAACAAGTATTTCCCTTACGGCGATACACCTGCTCCTTCTTCAGGATGGGACTACATCTACACTGCTGATGAAATCGCCAGAAATTCCAAGACCAATATCAACCACGTCAAGGATGCCACCAGGACCGGTATGATTCACGACCACAATATCTCCATTACCGGAGGTAACGACAAGGTCAGGGTTTTCTCATCATTCAACTATCTGAACCATAAAGGTCTTCTTGAGAAATCATCCATCCAGCGCTTCAGTGGCCGTGTCAATCTCGAGTATGATGTCCTCAAATGGGCTACCCTCAGGCTTAACAGCTCTTATTCCCAGATGAAGTCAGAAAACCCTTCAATGGGTCACTACAGGGAGAACATCAACGAGGCCAACCTCACCAACTCCGCAATGCTCTTCCTGCCTTGGCAGAGCATCTATGACGAGAACGGCATGCCTACAGCTCCGGAGCACGCACAGCTCAACTCTCCGGCATACTTCCTCTCAGACAGGGATGTGACCACCACAAAGCGTCTCTTCTTCACTCCTGCATTGGACATCAAGTTCGCTCCTTGGCTCAAGCTGACCTGGCAGACATCTGTTGACCAGACTGACCAGCAGCGTGATATGTTCTCTCCTACATACGCCAAGAAGGTAGAGCAGACGGTGGAAAACTTCGGTGCATTCTCAAACGCCTACAACAATAACTACTCGACTGAGGCATTCCTTACTTTTGACAAGTTGTTCAAGGGCAAGCACTATGTCAATGTAGTTGCCGGTGGCGGTTGGTACAAGGCTGCAGGAAGCAACTACAGCATGACCGTGATGAATATTCCTAATGATGCTCTCGAGAACAATGCTCTCCAGATGTCATCCGACGCGGGTCTTTCCCAGTATTCTTCAAGCCGCTTCGAGCGCGTGAAGGCCTCATTCTTCGCCCGTGGAACTTATTCTTATGATGACCGCTATACTGTTACTGCGACAATCCGTCGTGACGGTTCTTCAGTCTTCGCAAAGAACAACAAGTGGGGCTGGTTCCCTGGAATTTCCGCCGGTTGGAACATTGCCAACGAGAAGTTCCTGGACAATGCCCGCTGGATTGACTTCCTCAAGCTTCGTGCTGGTTACGGTGCATCGGGTAACGACACAGCCCTCTACAACAACTACTACGCTCTCAATACATTCGGTGGCCCTACCGAGGGAGTGGGCGGATTCTACTATTTCGGCGGAACCAAGGTGAACGGTGTTTACCAGCTCATCAAGGGTAACAACGACCTCAAGTGGGAAACCGACCTTACATTCAACGTCGGTGTTGATTACACCTTCTTCGGAGGCCGTCTCCAGGGTGCCATCGACTACTATGTGCGCACAGCCAAGGATTTGCTTGACTTCGCCATTCTTCCTACCCCGGATGTAATGAACAAGTATGCGAAGAACATCGGTTCCACAAGATCCACCGGTGTCGAGGTGGCAATCAGCGGCACAATGATCAAAAAGAGGGACTGGGAGTGGTCTGCATACGTCAATCTCAGCCACAACCGTTCTCACTGGATTGAGAGGAATCCTGATGTTGCACTTGCTGCTTGGCAGAGCCAGAAGGATGACCTGACTGCCCGCTTCGGCTGGGAGACCGCAGGCATATTCACCTCCCAGGAGGAAATCCAGAACTGGAAGTCCAACGGCGAAGTCCTCCAGCCGAAAGCATACGTAGGCAATATCAAGTATGTGGACCAGAACGGTGACGGCAAGCTTGACAAGGATGATATCGTTTCCCTTGGCAATGCCGACCCTAAGGTAATCTACGGTATCGGTACTACTCTCCGCTTCAAGGACTGGACTCTCGATATCAACGGTTACGGCCGTCTCGGGCAGAAGAGATATTATGGCTGGGGATATGCGTCACTCAATCCGGACCATTACAATACTTCAACCAAGGCATACGAGAGATGGACATCCTATAATACAAAGGGTACAAGACCGGGTGTCGCAGCGGACCAGTATTCTTCAGCCAATCCTTCAGCAACCAACGATTTCGGCCTGAAGACTGTGAACTGGCTCCGTCTTTCCAACATCAAGCTCGGATACCAGCTTCCTCAGGCACTCCTCAGCAAGGCCAAGATTTCCGCTCTCGGCGTATATCTGGATCTCCAGAACACAGCCCTCATTTCCAACTACGAGGGCCTCGATCCTGAGATGGAATCAAGCTCCGCTCCTTATCCTATTCCACTCACCGCAGTTATCGGCGTGAACCTTTCATTCTAATAAGATACAGGAATGGATATATTTAATAAAATTCAATGATTATGAGAAAGTTAAAACATATTCTGGCATCCATCGCAGTGGTCGTTTTCGCGGCATCCTGCGATCTTGACCAGGTCGTATATTCCGACCTGACGGATTCCAATTTCCCAAGCAAGGAGGAAGATTATCAGAGCCTTGTGGATGGTATGTACGGTTATCTCAAGGGAAATTCCGGCGGTGTCCGCATGGAGAGGACGACTTTCATCCAGAATGTAGGATGGAAGACTCCTATCTGGTCTCTCGGAGAGCTCGGCTGGCTCGGATGGAACCTCTGTACCACCGACCAGATGACAAACTCCAATGCAACCAACAAGAACCACAGGTTCCAGACCCAGATTTCCACTTCCAAGTGGGAGAGGGTTTACCAGTATGGCAAGGATGTGAGCCGTATGACTTACATCATCGGCAAACTTGAAGAGTCTGATCTCACCGATGAGGCAAAGACAAGACTCATTGCCGAGGCAAAGGCACTCCGCGGTACCTTCATGTTCATGTGCTATGATATGTTCGGACCTGTGCAGGTTGTTCTCGATCCTGCCAAGATTGAATATATCAAATATGAGGCAAGGCCTTCAAAGGAGGACTATGTGAGCTGGATGGTCAAGGATTTCGAGGATGCTGTTCCTTACCTCAAGGACAAGACCAACAATACCAAGGACTGGGGACGTCTCAACAAGGGTTATTGCTATATGTATCTTGCCCGCATCTTCATGAAGGAGAAGCAGTGGCAGAAGGCAATCGATGTCCTGGAGCCGGTACTCAAACTTGGTTACAGTATGTCTGACGACTATTTCGAGCCGTTCAGCGTAGAACAGTCAGAGGAGAACATCTATTGTGTCCCTGGCGGTGAGACCGCTGCGAACGAGTTCTTCCTTTATGCTGTCCCTGGAAACGCAGCTGTCCTTTACGGCCTCAATCCGGCCCATGCGTCTGACGGAGAAAATGGCCACAAGGTCAACAAGGCATGGGGTTCATGGTGCATGCCTTGGGCATATTACGACACATTCAGCGAGAATGACGTACGTCGCCAGGGTCTTGCCGCATCATTCCTTGCAACTGACGGCAAAGTCTATGACAGGGAGAATCCGGGTTCAGCAACAACACGCCTCAATACCGGTGTTGTAGTCTGCAAATACTTCACAACCTATGATAAAATGGTCGCAGGTGATATCCATATCGTAGTGTTCCGCCTTCCTGAGGTATATCTCTCACTTGCAGAGTGCTATACAAGGCTCGCCTCGGCACCTACCGCAAAGGCTGTTGAATATCTCAAGATGACAACTGACCGTGCGGGCATTACCGATGAGATTCCTGCCGCCGTATTCACGGACAAGCAGAAGTTCCTTGACTTCATTCTCGAGGAGCGTGGTCACGAGTTCTACTGGGAAGGCCAGAGACGTGACGACCTTATCCGTTATGACAGACTTATTTCATCTGCTCTTGAAAGAGGCTTCAGTGATGCGACTGACAGATGTCTCCTTATGCCGATTCCTCAGGATGTAATCACTGCATCTGGCGGATTGGTGGAGCAGAATCCAGACTACTAGTTTCTTCTAGTTATTTATGGTTTGTTATTATGTGGGAGGGCGGTCCGTCGGGGCCGCCTTTCCTTTTTAACTTAAGTTTCGCAAGTGCGAAACAACCTTATCTAGAGGCCGATAGGCCGACAGTAAGTCCCTTTCCCGGGGAAAGGGATTTAGGGATAGGGTAGCGTGGACAATACTCGTGGCGGCAGCACTTGCTCGCACAGTACGGAACAACCACTGAATGTTAGGCACTTGCAACTTGCGAAACTTGAATCATTAACTGTACTTCCGCGGATAACGGAAAAGAATGGCTGCGGCAGCCGTAATGCCCAATGCCAGTGGGTAGTAAAGATAACGTATGATTTCGAGGGAGGATACTCCGGCGAGGCCCGAAGCCATAAGCATCTGTGCTCCGTAGGGGAGAATGCCCTGGACCATGCAGGAGAATGTATCCAGTATGCTGGCCGTCTTCCTCGGGTCGAGACCGTATTTCTCCGTTATGTCCCTGGCTATGCGGCCCGTGGTGAGAATTGCAATCGTATTGTTGGCCGTGCAGACATTGGCGAGGCTGACAAGTCCGGCAATGCTGAACTCCGCGCCCCTCTTTCCGCTGATGCGCCTGGTAAGGCTCCTGACCAGGAAGTCAATGCCTCCATTGTGCCTGATCATCTCAAGCATTCCTCCCGACAGCATTGTCACGATAATGAGGTCGCCCATACCGGCAATGCCTGCTCCGATACCGCCAAGCCATCCGGTCCAGTCCAGCGCGCCTGTGCAGAAACCGATGGCTGCATTGATGGCAATGCCTATGGCCAGGACGGCTATTACATTGACCCCTGACATGGCAAGCCCGATTACAGCCAGGTAGGGTGTGATTTTGACCCATTCTATCGGCCCGTCAGGGGAGGCGATTACAGCTTCCTGACCCTGGACCAGGTAGATGATGGCCACTGCCAGGGCGGCCGGGGCGGTGATTTTCAGATTGACCTTGAACTTGTCCGACATTGAGCATCCCTGGGTCCTTGTAGCGGCGATTGTAGTGTCTGAAATGAACGAGAGATTGTCCCCGAAGAAGGCCCCTCCGGCCACGATTGCGGTGATGAATCCGGTTCCTATTCCGGACTCCGCGGCGATTCCCGCTGCTACCGGGACCAGGGCAACTATGGTTCCCACGCTGGTGCCTATTGCCATTGAAATGAAGCAGGAGGCGATGAAGAGACCGGCGAAGAGCATTTTCCCTGGCAATATTGACATTGTAAAGGCCACGGTTGCATCTATTGCCCCGATCATCTTGGCAGTTTCCGCGAAAGCTCCGGCGAGGATGAAAATCCAGAGCATCAGGAGGACATTCTTGTTGCCCGCCCCCTCGGAGAATACGGATATTCGCCCCTCAATTGTTCGTTCCTTGCTGATTATCAATGCGTAGGCTGATGCGATGAGGAATGCCGCAGCCACCGGTATCTTGTAGAAGTCCCTGGCAATGATGGAGGAAACCAGATATATGGCGAGGAATACGAGGAGAGGGCTCAATGCGAGCCAGCCCTGTCCTGCTGACGGGGTCCGGGAAGCCCCCGGATTTGTTTCAGAAGTTTTCATCCAGTATTTTGTCTTTGAGATTACCGCAAAGATAGCGGAATTTGTTTTCATTTTCCACAAAAATTAATACCTTTGCAGACTTCCTGTTGCGGACTTTCATCAATATTATTAACCTCCCGGCTCCGGCCCGGACAAAACTGAGATGTATTATGATCAATATCTTCTACAGATCCGGCGGTATGATAGCGGTATCCCAGGCCGCAGCGGACTTCAAGGTCCTGAAACGGGCGGATGTAATATGGATAGATCTCTTTTCTCCGGAAGGGGAGGAAAAGAGGGCCACGGAAAAATTCCTTGACACAGAGATCCAGAGCCGTGCCCAGGCGGAGGAGATTGAGAGTTCATCCCGTTTTTCCGAGACGGGTTCAGCCATATTTGCGAATACCAACTTCCTCATCCCTGGCCCGGAGGAGTATGTCATGGAGGCTGTGTCATTCACCCTGGTGGACAATGTCCTGGCGACATTGAGGGACGTGCCTCTCCGAAGCTTCACCGACCTGCAGCGCAAGATGATGGCCCTCCCGAGACTTTTCCCGAACGGATACTGGGTGTTCGTGAGCATTATGGACCAGCGTGTCGACCTCGATGCCGATATGATAGAGCTTATGTCCAAGGAGATTGCGCAATACAGCCGCCGCATCAACCAGCAGGAAGATATCAATGAGGATTTCCTCCTGGATATCAACCAGTTGCAGGACAATACAATGCTCGTGCGCGAGAACATTGTGGACAAGCAGCGCCTGATTTCCAATATGATGAAGAGCGACAAGCTTCCTTCCGAACTCGAGCCGAGGTTCAATGTCCTCTTGCAGGATATTTCCTCCCTTATCAACCATTCCAATTTCAGCTTCGAAAGGCTTGAGTATCTGCAGGATACTGTTGTCGGTCTCATCAACCTGGACCAGAACAGGATAATGAAGATATTCACCCTCATTTCCCTGCTCCTGATGCCGCCAACCCTCGTTGCGAGTTTCTTCGGAATGAATGTGAAGCTCCCGCTTGCCGGCAATGAATGGGCCTGGCTCATCATCATTGCCGTAATGGTACTTTCCC
This sequence comes from Candidatus Cryptobacteroides sp., assembly GCA_051870135.1. Classification (GTDB taxonomy): domain Bacteria; phylum Bacteroidota; class Bacteroidia; order Bacteroidales; family UBA932; genus Cryptobacteroides. The sequence goes on from JBJEBP010000343.1 coordinate 19,724, forward strand.
TCGGATTGATTCTTATTCTGTTCAAGAGACGCAAGATGCTGTAGCATAAGGGGAACAAATTAATTCCGGAGGTGAAAAAACTCCCCGATTTCTTTGTAAGTCAGAATATTTTGAGTAAATTTGCCCGCTTTTTTCGTGGAAGCGGGCTTACGTTTTTGCGGGAAAGCACAGGAAATAATGTCAAACAACTAGTTTTTTATCAGATTTATTAAAATTATGGAAGAAAACAAAGTGGCAGTAGAGGCTCAGGAAACACCTGCAGTTCAGGTGGAGGAGACTCCTGCAAAAGAAACCGGGAAAGCAGTTCTCAATGCTTCAGTTGCTCCTGAGGAGTTCGACTGGGACGCATTCGAGAAGGAGCCTGCCTATGGTGACGTTGACAAGGCCACCATCGAGGCAGCTTACGACAAGACCCTCTCCGAAATCAAGCCGGGCGAGGTTGTCGAAGGTACAGTTACAGCTATCAACAAGAGGGAAGTCCTCGTGAACATCGGTTACAAGAGCGAAGGCGTCATCGCAGCTCCTGAATTCCGTTACAACCCTGAACTCAAGGCAGGTGACAAGGTTGAGGTTTACGTTGAGTCCCCTGAGGACAAGAAAGGACAGCTCGTTCTCTCTCACAAGAAGGCTCGTCAGCTCCGCTCCTGGGATATGGTCAACGAGGCATTCGACAAGGGCGAGATTGTAAAGGGATATGTGAAGACCCGCACAAAGGGCGGTATGATCGTGGACGTATTCGGCATCGAGGCGTTCCTCCCTGGCTCCCAGATCGACATCAGGCCTATCAAGGACTACGACCAGTATGTTGACCAGACCATGGACTTCAAGATTGTCAAGATCAATCAGGAGTTCCGCAATGTTGTCGTTTCACACAAGGCTCTCCTCGAGGCTGAGCTCGAGAAGCAGAAGAGCGAGATTATCGGCAAGCTCGAGAAGGGTCAGGTACT
>JBJEBP010000344.1:0-20359 GCA_051870135.1 Candidatus Cryptobacteroides sp.
CAATGTCACTACAGTCCTGAACCTGGCCCTGCGGGTGGCATGTACAGTATCTATCCCGAATTCCCTCGCAAAAGATGCCTCCGTTTCCTGGAGTTCCATCTCCCTGAGGAGTTTGTCCATATTGTCCGTGAAACTTTTGGAAGATCCGGCATAACGTGCCGAATAGACGCCAGGAGCGCCTCCGAGAATATCGACCTCGAGTCCGGTGTCGTCGGCGAAACAGTCCGCCCCTCCGGTGTGGTCGTAGATGTACTGTGCTTTCTGCAATGAATTGGCACGAAGAGTGTTGCCTGTCTCAGGAATATCTTCATTGATTCCTGACTGTGCGGGGGTAACGAGCTCAAATGCCCCGCCGAGAATTTCTGATGCTTCACGCAGTTTTCCGCTATTGCCCGTTGCAAAGACGATTCTTTTCATACTGCTATATTTACTTGTTTTCCGCTGCAAAGTTATCAATTCTGGGGGGATTGTGCAAGTTTTTCATTTTTGTGCCTGAAAGGTCAGGAAATAAAACTATATTTGTAAAATCTGCCAACAAACTATTAAAAAACGAAAAACAACCTGCCTTATGAGACATTTTACCCCGACCATCATTGCTCTTGCTGCAATTCTGGCTTCATCCTGCAGCGAAAGACCACAGGGAGTCAAACCTCCTCTTATGGGATGGAGTTCCTGGAACGCCTATATGGTGGACATCTCCGACTCTATAATAACACATCAGGCCGACCTGATGGTGGAGAAGGGATTGAAAGACGCCGGCTACCTGTATGTCAACATTGACGACGGATTCTTCGGCTACAGGGACGAGAAAGGTTATATGGTGCCGCATCCTGAAAGGTTCCCGAAGGGTCCAGAGGGAATGCGTGCTCTCGTGGACCACATCCACGGCCTCGGGCTGAAGGCAGGAATCTACTCCGATGCAGGAGACAATACCTGCGGTTCAAGCTACAATCACGACCTGAACGGTCTGGGAGCCGGTCTCTACGGCCACGACGTGGTGGATGCGGAGAGATATTTCAATGAATGGGACTTCGATTTCATCAAACTGGACTATTGCGGAGGACAGAACCTGAAACTTGACCCGGAGGAAAGGTATCGTGAAATCCGCAGGGTAATCGACAGCGTGGCCACCCGCCATATCCGCATCAATGTCTGCCGCTGGAACTTCCCGGGCACCTGGGTAAACGGCATCGGGGACTCGTGGAGAATCTCCGCTGACATCAGGCCAGTCTGGAAATCAATAAAATACATTGTCGGAAAGAATCTCTATCTCTCTGCATACGCAGGAGACGGCAACTATAATGACATGGACATGCTGGCCGTCGGCTACAACATCAAGCCATCCCCGTTTTGGGAGGAAGGTCTCGGTCTCAGCTACACCGAGGAGGAGGCCCACTTCGGAATCTGGTGCATCATGAGTTCCCCTCTTCTTCTCGGCTGCGACATTGAATACATCCCTGAGGAGACGATGAAAATCATAACCAATCCTGAACTCATTGCCATAAATCAGGACAGGCTCGGTCTCCAGGCCCATGTGGTGCAGCACGTCGGGGAAACATACGTCTTCGCAAAGGACATCATTGAAAAATGGGGCAATACTCGTGCGGTGGCCCTCTACAACCCTGCCGACACTGCGATGCAGTTTACATTGACTCCGGAGGAAATCGAGATGACAGGAACTCTCAAAGTACGCGACCTGAACCTCAATACCGACCTCGGAGAATGTTCCAGCATTGAGATGACACTTCCTCCGCATTCCGCCAAAATATTGAAAGTCAATGGAGAACGCATTGAACCTACATTGTACGAGGCTGAATGGGGCTATTGCCCTGAATTCACCGCAATCAAGGGTTCGGGAGTAAAATACGTGCCGATGGAAGGTACTTCCGGCCGTGCGGTGGCAATGAATCTCGGCGGTTCCGAAAGCAATTGTCTCGAGTGGAAGGATGTCCACAGCATTTCCGGAGGCGAATATGAGCTTTCCGTTACGATTCAATATACCGAGGAGGCTTCCGGCCTGAGGCTCAGCGTGAACGGGGAGGAGAAGGAAATGGTATCCTGCGGAATTGAGAAGGACGGTTTCTATACGCTCAACTTCCCGGCCAGGCTTAAGAAGGGGGAAAACTGCGTGAAAATCTGGAGCGGGACTCCGCTTCCGGCAATTGACAAGATTGATATCAACAAACAATAAAAATCGCTTATGAAAAAGTTACTTATCCTCGCAGCTGCAACATTGGCTCTTGCAGCCTGCGCAGAGAAAACCGAAAAGAGCGCCCGCTGGACCCCGGAACAGGCACAGGCCTGGTATGACGAGCAGGGCTGGCTCGTTGGATGCGACTACATCCCGTCTGACGCTATCAACCAAATTGAGATGTGGAGCGGTTCCACTTACAACCACGACCTCATCGACAAGGAGCTCGGATGGGCTGAAGGTCTGGGTTTCAACACTTTGAGAGTATATCTCAGCAGCGTTGTGTATGAGAATGACCCGCAGGGCCTCAAGGATAGGATGAATGATTTCCTCGGAATCTGCGAAAGCCATTCCATCCGCCCTCTCTTCGTATTCTTCGACGATTGCTGGAATCCGGAAGCAGAGTACGGCGTACAGCCGGAGCCTAAGCCTGGCATCCACAACTCAGGCTGGGTAAGGGACCCTTCCGTATCTCTCCGTGCAGACACCCTCTCTCTCTATCCGAAGCTCGAGAAGTACGTGAAGGATGTGCTCACCACATTCTCCAATGACAATAGAATCCTTCTGTGGGACCTCTACAATGAGCCTGGCAACTCAAAGCATGAGAACGAGAGCCTTCCTCTCCTGAAGAACGTATTCAAATGGGGTCAGGAAGTCAGGCCTTCACAGCCTCTCTCCGCTGGAGTATGGAAAGATAAATTCAAGACTCTCAATGAGTTCCAGCTTGCAAACTCTGATGTTACCACTTACCACAACTACAGCGGCGATGTTGTTGACCAGCAGAACTGCATTGATACTCTCAAGGCTTACGGCAGGCCTGTAATCTGCACTGAATACATGGCCAGGACGAAGGGATGCACCTTCCAGAAGGTTATGCCTATCCTCAAGGAGAACAATGTTGCAGCCATCAACTGGGGCTTCGTTGCAGGAAAGACCAATACTATCTTTGCATGGGATACTCCGCTTCCTGAAGTAGCTGAGCCGGAACTCTGGTTCCACGACATTTTCCGTCCGAACGGCACTGCGTTCAGCGACGAGGAAGTCGCTTTCATCAAGGAACTTACCGGAGTAGCGAAGTAGATCTCTCCACTCGCTTCGCTCGGTCGAGATGACATAAAGCCCGGCATAGACCGGGCTTTATGTAGTTTGCTTGCGTCATGCTTCGCACCGGTTTCATGCTTGCGCCTTGCCTCGCATCGGTTTCATGCTTGCGTCATGCCCGGCATCGACCGGGCATCTCTAACAGCTGGCGAACTTATTAGTCAAGGAGACGAAATCTTCAACGCCGAGGCGTTCAGGACGAAGGTCGAACACCGGGTCGGAGACAAAGGCCGCGAGCCTTTCCGCATCCCAGCCTTCCCTGGACGCCTTGCTGGCAATCAGGGGCTTGAGGGAATTGCGCAATGTCTTCCTTCTCTGGCCGAATGCGGTCTTGACGATGAACTTGAAGTCTGACGGGTCGCACCCCAGGTCCTGCCTGCTGTTGCGGGTCAAGCGGATGACGGCAGACTGGACCTTTGGAGGCGGAGCGAATGCCCCTGAACCTACCGTGAAAAGATATTCAATGTCATACCAGGCCTGGAGCAGGACGGAAAGAATTCCGTAAGTCTTGCTGCCGGGCTTTTCCGCTATCCTCTCTGCCACCTCCTTCTGTATCATGCAGACTACCTGCGGAATCCTCTCCCGGCAATCCAGGATGCGGAAGAAAATCTGCGAGGAGATGTTGTAGGGAAAATTGCCAATGACATTGAACTGCCCCGGGAACAATGAGTCCAGGTCCATCTTGAGAAAGTCGCCGTAGATGACCCTTCCGTCAGCCTCCGGAAAATGGTTCAAAAGATAGACTACCGACTCATTGTCGATCTCAATCATCCTCAGGTCGGCCTCAGGCTTGCGCAGGAGGTATTGTGACAGGACTCCCATTCCGGGGCCCACCTCCAGGGTCTGCGACGGCCAGTCCTCCCCCTCGGTCATGTATTTTTCCCCGCAGCCGGGAAGGCGCAGGGATGAGACTATCGACTCCGCTATTTTCAGGTCGGTCAGGAAATGCTGGCCGAGGGCTTTTTTCGCACGAACCTCCATCATTGTACTGTCTTATATTGAACACATCCCGACAAAGATAATAAAAATTAATCTGTCTGTCCGAAGTTGGCGGGAAATTGCTAAATTTGCGGATTGTAATGGCCATTTTTGGCATTGATTGAAAAATAAACACCTAAGATATGTTCAATACATTTTTCAGAACAAACACCTGCGGAGAGCTCCGCATCTCAGATGTGGGCAAGAAGGTGGTACTCGCCGGCTGGGTCCAGAAATCCAGGAAACTTGGCGGAATGACCTTCATTGACCTCCGCGACCGCTACGGAATCACCCAGCTTGTAGTGGAGACCGACGCACCGGAAGAACTTGTAAGCACAGCGACATCCCTCGGTAGGGAGTTCGTCATCCAGGTGGAGGGCGAAGTCGTGGAGCGCCAGAGCAAGAACCCGAAGATGGACACCGGCGACATTGAGATAAAACTCAGCGCCATCAATGTCCTCAACAAGTCAGTGACCCCTCCTTTCACCATCGAGGACGAGAGCAACGGTGGCGAAGATATCCGTGCCAAATACAGATATCTGGATCTCAGGAGAAACCCTCTCAAGAATGCTCTCATGCTTCGCCACAAGATTGCCCATGAGGTGCGCAACTTCCTGGACAGCAAGGGTTTCATGGAGATTGAGACACCTTATCTCATCAAGTCCACACCTGAGGGGGTAAGGGATTTCGTGGTTCCTTCAAGAATGAATCCGGGCGAGTTCTACGCCCTGCCGCAGTCACCCCAGACCTTCAAGCAGCTTCTGATGGTGGCTGGTTACGACAGGTATTTCCAGATTGTGAGATGCTTCCGTGACGAGGACCTCAGGGCCGACCGCCAGCCGGAGTTCACCCAGATTGACTGCGAGATGTCATTCGTGGAGCAGGAGGATGTACTGAGCACATTCGAGGAGATGATGAGAAACCTCTTCAAGAATGTCCTGGACGTGGAAATCGCAAACCCTATCCCGAGAATGAAATGGTGCGACGCGATGGACAATTACGGCAGTGACAAGCCGGATATCCGTTTCGGAATGACCATCCACGACATCACTTCACAGGCCCAGGGACACGGCTTCTCCGTATTTGACTCCGTTGAATATGTGGGAGCAATTGCAGTTCCGGGTGCTGCCGAGTACACCCGCAAGCAGATTGACGAACTGACCGAATGGGTCAAGAGGCCTCAGGTCGGAGCCAAGGGCCTGGTATATATCAAGTTCAATGCTGACGGCACCGTAAAGTCCTCAGTGGACAAGTTCTACACTCCTGAGCAGGTAAAGGCTATGGCGGAGACCGCAGGAGCCAATGCAGGAGACCTTGTTCTAATTCTCTGCGGCGGCAGGAGGAAGACCCAGACAATGCTTGGAGTTCTCCGTATCGAGATGGGCAACCGTCTCGGCCTCAGGAATCCGAAGGAGTTCGCACCGCTCTGGATTGTGGACTTTCCTCTTCTCGAGTGGGATGACGAGACCCAGCGTTTCTACGCTATGCACCATCCGTTCACCGCGCCGAAGCCGGAGCAGCTTGACCTCTTCTACTCCGACAAGAAGGAGGATCTGGAGCAGGTTTGCGCCAATGCCTACGACTTCGTCCTCAACGGCACGGAGCTCGGCGGAGGTTCAATCCGTATCCACGAGGCATCCCTCCAGGAGAGAATGTTCGAGGTTCTCGGCATAAGCAAGGAGGATGCGGAGTACAAGTTCGGCTTCATTATCAATGCGTTCAAGTTCGGAGCACCGCCTCACGGAGGTCTTGCGTTCGGTTTCGACCGTGTCTGCGCCCTCTTCGGCGGCTGCGACTCCATCAGGGACTACATCGCATTCCCGAAGAACAACCAGGGACGCGACGTGATGATAGATTCCCCGTCAAGAATCGACCAGAGCCAGCTCGACGAGCTTTACCTGGACTTGCGCGAGGTTAAATAAGCCACTGCGGCGGAGGCGAGGAGAAGGAGCAGGAGGAGAGCCGAGGAGGCAGTTGAGATATTCGAGCTGAGGGAATATGACCTTGGCTCGAATCTCATTTTTATGTCGTGGCTGCCGGCAGGGAGGATGGCGGAGCGCAATATCCAGTTGGCCCTGTGGATTTCAGGACCTTCCTCAGTCCCGTCAATGGTCATTTTCCAATCGGACGGATAGAATATCTCGCTGAATACGGCCAGCCTGTCAGTTGCAGCCTCGTAATGGTAATGCAATTCGTTCGGGGCATAGGATGTCATGTAGATGCTGTCTCGGGAGGCATCGTAATCATCTGGCAATGAAGGGATTGATTCAATTCCGGAGTCGGGGCCGAAGGCAGCAGTATTATGAAGGTCAATGTCATCGAGCAGGCCGATTTCCTCCTCTGCTGAAGTGGCGAATACGGCATTGTCCACGAACCAGGCCTGTCCCATCGCATCAGGATTGACTACCGGGGCGGAGTCCCCGCCGAGGATAATGTACTTGGTGTTCAACATTGACATTACCGGTATGGACGGGAAGTCCTCCATCAGGCCGGTCATTGTGCCGGTGGAGTTGATTTTCTTGATAAGCGTGTTGATTTCGCCACTGAGATGGCGGTCAATGAGGTCCTGGTAACGCTGGAGCTTGACAGGGCTGTAGCCGCCTATATTCCTGTGCCAATAGCTCGGATGGGAGTCATTGAAGATGTTCACGGAGAGGTCCACTGTGCGGTATCCGAGCTCCTGGTCCTCGAGGATAAGCTTGTCCACCGGTCTCTGTGCGAACTGGCCGTTGAACTCCCGCGGACGGACGAAATGGTCAGCATTGAGATATCTCTTTCCAATGACGAACATATTGAGAGACAACACTATACATATCGAGACGGCGGCAATGACGTAGCGGGTCCTTACCTGAGATTCGTCGCCTTCCTTTGGCTTGGAGCAGGCCCAGACAATGAGGAAGTAGGTGACCAGCACCATTATCATTGACATAAGCGCATCATTGGTGAGCAGCATACGCCTGTCCTCCCGGAGTGCATTGACCAGTTCTCCCGGCATCTGGCTGTCAGAGGCGGAGGCGAAGTCACCCGCAATGCCCGGGAAGATGACAAGCAGAAGGCAGAATCCGGCCGTGAGCGCCAGGGCAATGTAGCCCGGGATGCGGAACTGCTCCGCCGTGTATTTCCCCTTCAGGATGCGGTCAAGGGCATAGAATCCGAGCATAGGCAGGGTGAACTGGAGAATCACCAATGCCATCGAGACCGTCCTGAACTTGCTGTAGAAAGGCATATAATAGTACCAGAACTCCGTGAACGGCATAAAGTGGCGACCGACTCCGAGGAATACGGCAATGAGGGTAGCTGCGAGAAGCCACCATCTCTGCATCCCTTTACACATAAAGAGGCCGAGCAGGAAAAGGAAGACAGTAATGGCTCCCATATACATCGGTCCTGCTGTGAACGGCTGAGGGCCCCAATACATCGGCAGGGACTTGGCCACTGACTTGAGATTGCTCTGGCCGTATTGTCTTAAAGTATTGATTGTATGGGATTTATCCGGATTGACACCGCCGGCGGAGGAACCTCCGTTGTAGTTCGGAATCATAAGGTTAGGGAGTTCCTCCCAGCCGTATGACCAGGCTGTGGCATAGTCGAGGTCCAGGCCCCTGGACTTGGCATTGCCCTCATCCGCGGACAGTTCGGAGCCACCGCGCATCGTATGCTTGGAATATTCGTATGCAGGAATGAGCTTGTTGGCATTGGAGCCGATTCCGGCAAGGCCGAGGAAGAGCAGGAGGAATGATGCGGCGAAGAAACGGCTGATATACTTCCTGCGCTCCCTGTCAATGATGAGCCAGATGAAAAGTCCTATGACATAACAGAATATGATGATTGCAAGGTAGTAGGTAACCTGGATATGGTTGGCCTTGATCTGGAAGTTGACTGCCATTCCGAAGAGGGCGGCGCCGAGGGTGGAGAGGCTTAGCCAGGTCTTCCAGCCGGCGTCCTTCTTCAATGCTGACTTGTAAGTGAATATGAGGGCGGCGAGGGCCCACGGAAGCCAGGCGAGGGCCATCATCTTGGTATTGTGGCCTACCTGGATTATCTGGAGGTTGTATGAGCAGAATGTAACTGCAACGGCACCGCCGATGGCCAGAATCCAGTTCACGCCGAGGCTGAGCATCAGCAGGAAGGCTCCGAGGAGAGAGATGAAGAGATAGGAGGCAGGACGTTTGCCGAACAGGAATGCATTGTAGATTTTCTGGGTCAGGTCGCCCCTGGTATTGCCTGTAATCATTGTCGTAGGCATTCCCCCGAACATCGAGTTGGTCCAGGCAGTCTTGTCATCCGGATGCTCCCTGTCCCAGGCAATGGCCTCCTGCGCCATCCCGACATATCCCGAGATATCGCTCTGGTTCACGATTTTACCGCCAAGTACCTGTGGTACAAACCCGTAAGCCAATACAAGTAACAGTACCACTACGCCCGCATACTTCAGGGCCGACTTCCATATATTCTGCATAATGTACGATTTCAATGCGTTGTACTATAAGACTATTGCAACTTGCAAATTTAACCAACGGCATCCGGAATTGCAAACGCGCCTCCGCCAATAGCAAGATAATTGAGGAATGCGACTTTCTGCTAATCAAAAGCAACCGGATTTGGCGCCGCAAATACCCATAAAAACTTGCCAAAGTCAATACATTTTGTACGTTCATGGCAGAATTATGTCACATCGAAGAAATGGCAGATATCAGTCATACTGGCATAATAATGGCTGGCTCTGATGACGTCACCCAAAATATGAGAGGCATCAGGGTCAGCCTAGATATTAACAGAGTTTATTAGTATGGTCTGAAAAACACTCAATAAACAGTCAGTGAATATCCATATCCCCACATTGACTCTGAATAGGCATCAATGGCATCGGCCGGCACGAGGACTAGTGTTCCTACTGGGAACGTACCCCACTCAATATCCGGAGGGGTCATCGGAAGCATCTTAACCGCTCTGAGATTCGAGCATCCTCCGAATGCGCAATTATTAATCCTCGTCACATTCTCAGGAATAATGAAAGGTTCGAATTCTGTTCCTGAAACCGCAGAACCTTCGAAAGCTCTCCCTCCGATATAAGTAAGAGAGTTCGGCAGCACTATGGTCCTCAAGCTTTGGCAAGCATATTCAACCTCACCTTCTTCTGTGAAATCAGAATAAATTCCGAATGCATCGGGACCTATTGATTCGAGTCCTTCCGGGAGAATCACCTCGCTTAACGAGACACAGCCGGCGAAGATTTCACCCGGCAATTCTCGTATTGAAGAATTAATAGTAGCCTTCTTCAAGTTCAGACATCCGGTGAAAAGGTTACATTCACATTCGGTCAATCTTTCCGGAAGCACTACTTCTTCAAGCATAGAACAGCCAAAGAAGACAGAACAGCCAAGACTGGTCAGAGACTCCGGCAGAATTATGGACTTCAGCCCAGATCCGGAGAATGCACCATCTTCGATATAAGTAAGGGAGTTCGGAAGCGCTATGGTCCTCAGGCTTTGGCAAGCATATTCAATCTCACCGTCTTCAGTGTAATTAGAATATGTTCCGAAAGCATTGTCGCCGATTGACTCGAGTCCTTCCGGGAGAATCACCTCGCTTAACGAAATACATCCGGCGAAGGTCTCATGCGGCAATTCTCTTATTGACGAATTAATAGTGGCCTTCTTCAAGTTCAGACATCCTTTGAAAAGGCCCTCTCCACATTCAGTCAGTTTTTCAGGCAGAATTATGGACTTCAGCCCAGATGCGGAGAATGCCTCGTCACCTATTTCTGTAACATTTGCAGGAATGATGAAGGAGGCCAAAGACACACAACCTCTGAATGCTCCCTGCCGAATATCAAATGTGGAATAAGGCAATGAAACTGAACTCAAACTGATGCAGCCATTAAACAAATCATTTTCTATGACGGTTATACCTTCAGGGATTACTATGCTCTCCAGAGCGGTACAGCCACTGAATGCACCATCGCAAATCTCATTGACTGAATCAGGTATGACTATCTCGGTCAGGGATACACAGCCGGAAAAAGCATCATAGTAGATTGTTTCCGCAGATGCAGGAATCGATACTGATTTAAGTGACGAGCATCCTTTAAATCCACTGATCGTTCGTGTTCCTTCAGGAATTACTATACTCTCCAATGAACGGCAATCATTAAAAACGAAAACGCCCATCCATTCCAGCCTTTCAGGCAAAGCAATAGTTTTCAGAGATTCGCACCCTATGAATGCTCCGCTAGCAATCTCTTTCACACTATTAGGAATAGTAACAGATACAAGAGATGAGCATCCTTCGAATAAATAATTGGATATAGCATCAACTCCTTCAGGAATAAATATGCTTTCCAATGAACGGCATCCTGAAAATACTCCGGAATATATCTCTTTGACAGATTCTGGAATGTTGAGAGCCTTAAGACGCTCGCATCCTTTGAATGCCCTCTCTTTGATACACTCAATGTTTTCAGGCAAGACAACAGACTCAATGGAGGAGCAACCATTGAACATATCGGCAGGAATCTCAGACACGGCGACAAAATGCTCAAGTTCATTGAACGAGGATGCGTGATGCGGAACTCTCAAGGCTGAAAGAGATTTAACCTGTGAAGCCTCACGATAAGTCAGAACTCCGTTGCCGTCGGCATCAAACACTTTCAGACAGGCTTCCTTCACAGATGCATCCGCAAAAGGAATCTCATCATCAGCATCTTCAATTTCCTGCACAATAGTGAATATATGCATCTTCTGTTTTAATTCATTGGTAAGATATACAATCCCGCTTCTGAATTTGGTAGTTGTATTCTGTGTGGCGTGGAAGCACAGTACATCAGTGCGTATTGCCTTTGTCTCAACATATGACAGCCAGTCATTGGCTTTACCCTGGATTGCAACAGAATAATCAACATTTGTATTCACGGTAACCTCAAAGTCCCCGCCAGCGGCGCCTACTGCGTAAGCGTCTGTAATGGAAGAAATTACACCATTCTCAATATTCAGGGATTTGAGAATGCTTTCACCTCTTCCATTCGAGACACTGAAAAGGCACGTGAGATATGTGAGGTCGACATCTCTTTCGGTCAAATCATCACCAAATTCCCCATAATTATACGGATCATCCCCACTCTCATCCTCATCATAATCAGTCTCGTTGGTAATGTATATAAATCCTTTGTTCGTACTAATCGGCTTGACAAAAACACCCAAAGACTCGTTCGACACAGCTCTCACCAGAGTGTTTTCATCTCCGCCGACAACCTCATATTCAATTTTAATAGACATTCCAGGAACTATCCCAACGCCCGGTTTCACAGAAAACAGAATATCGAGTCCGTTTCCTCTCGGCACGGTCAATGTCGTGGTGGCATCCACCATAATATAGACATACCTGTCATCGTAGGTTACATTCAGATTGGAAGAAGAAGAGCCTGAATCACTTGCGACACCAAGCCTCTCCCAGGTGGACCCGTTGTTGTAAGAAACATACCAATAGCCATCCTCTATTTTCAGTTTCGGAGTGACACCGTCTGCTCCATTCTCTCCCTGAGGGCCCTGTGGACCCTGAGGGCCTTCCGGACCAGGTTCTCCCGGCTGTCCATCGGCTCCGTCTGCGCCATCTTTTCCGTCCTGTCCATTCTGACCATCCTGGCCGTCCTTGCCATCTGCTCCGTCGGCACCGTCCTTTCCGTCGGCTCCGTCTTTTCCATCGGAGCCGTCTTTGCCTGAAGCTTTGACCTTGTTGCCGCTCTCGTCCAACAGCCATTCTCCATTCAAAGTCCAGTACCAGATGCCGTCAGAATCCTGGCGAAGGCCAATCACAGGAACATCTCCTGTTGACACTCCGTCCTTTCCATCCTGACCGTCCTTACCGTCAGCACCATCCTTTCCATCAGCTCCATCTTTTCCATCGGCACCGTCTTTGCCGTTGTAAATGCTGACTTTTCCACTTTTGGCGAACGTGATTGTATAGCCAATGACCGATCCGGACTCTGAAATCGTCTCGATTCCGGTCACATAATCATTTTTCTCAAGAGCAGAGACAACTGCCTTCAATGAAGAAATGTTTGTATTCATCTCTGAACACAACGCCTCAAGTTTTGATACACGCCCCTCAAGATCGTCAATTCTTCCATTGACATCCGAGAGATCCGTTTCGGTGCAGCCGTAAACCAATGCAGCCGAAGCAATGAATAATAGAAACTTTTTCATTAGGATTTGTACGCCCTCAGACTCCGGAGGGCATTAATACTACAAGAAGTGTGGAGTCTGATGCCTGTCATAGAGAGGTTCTGGAAATACCCGCAAACAACAAACACGCAGGACTCCACACCAGATATGACTATATGTCAATGACATATAATTCATACGGGTGCAGAAATCGATGCAATGTCCCCGTTTGCTTGAAATTTTCCAGATTTCTCTATAAGGACGAAGCATACACTTCTACAAATATGTTCTCCGGCGCCTTCACCGGATTATCACAAAGTTAATCAGAATCTGTTAAATGTGAAACTTATCTTCCATAATTCTGCCAATAATATTGAAAATGATTATCCGCAAAGAGTACAATTGCTGCCAATAGGTTACATTCTATCAAGGATTATGTACTGCTCTATTCTCGTGACATTCATCTGGAACCGGAGATGCCATTCTGTGATATCGTGAGGCAGGTTGGGTGTCCCAATGGGAGCATTTCCTTTCCATCGGGATTCTCAATTTGACCCACAGATATTCAGATTGGGTGGATCGGGGTGCAGATGAATGTCACGAGATAGGCCATGTCATCGTGCTGAATCCGCCAAGCATAATTTTCAAGGATAACTCATTGAAAATCAATATAAGACGTTGCTCAGTGTTTGCCCGAAGCTTATTATTGACTCTGTGAGATACGTCAGTTTTATTGGGAGGTGTACCTTCCACGCTGAGGAGTCAAACCGAGGAAGGCATTTGGAGAGTGACCATCCACACCATGTGGCATCTTGTAAAAAATCGGAATGTTCTGTACGGATAGCGGATAATCATTATATTGACCGATTTCCAGCAGAGTTGTAATCTGCAATCCAGCATTGCCTCTTGTTTATAATAATTTTATTAGTAATAAAGTTGTTAGTAATATGGATATTTCTTAATTTTGCTCCTAAATAAATTTAGCTTGCACATGGAAAATAAACCTTTTACATTCGGTGTTGCGACATCGGGAGATAACTTTACTGATCGAGAAAAAGAGACGGAACGCTTATTGCTGAATTTTCGGCATGGCGTGAATACCGTGCTGATTTCGCCTCGCCGTTGGGGCAAGACCTCTTTGGTGCGGAAAGCATGTCACCTGGCACAATCTGATCAACTGAAGGTTGTATATCTTGACATCTTTTCCTGCCGCAGCGACAAGGATTTCTATGATGCATTCGCTTCCGCAATCCTCAAACAAACCTCAACAAAATTAGAGGAGTGGGTCGAGAATGCCAAACTATTTCTGGGGCGGATCACTCCAAAAATCTCAATCGGGCCTGACCCTATGTCGGATTTTTCTATTTCGATTGATATCAATCCAAAAAGCAGTGACATTGATGAAATCCTGCAACTTCCCGAGAAAATAGCTCAAAAGAAAGGATGCAATCTTGTTGTTTGCATTGACGAATTCCAGCAGATTGCAGAGTTCAAGGATTCACAAACCTTTCAGAAGCGCTTGCGCTCGGTTTGGCAATTGCAGAAATCTGTTTCCTATTGCCTTTTCGGGAGCAAAAAACATCTGATGAATGAACTGTTTGAAAAAAAGAGTTACCCGTTCTATAAATTTGGAGATGCTATTTATCTATCAAAAATCGGCACTAAGGATTGGGTGGAATATATTTGCAGACGGTTTGAGGCTACTGGAAAACAAATCTCTGAAGAGTTGGCTGAAAAGATTTGCCAAAGAGTGGACAATCATTCTTCGTATGTACAGCAGTTGGCATGGTTAGTATGGATTCATACGGACAGCATTGCGACAGAACAAGATTTCGAGGCAGCATATCAGGATATCATAGACCAGAACACCCCGTTATTTGAGAAGCAGACTGAGAACTTGACAACCTATCAGATGAATTTTCTGCGAGCTGTAATAGATGGTATTCACAGCGAGTTTACCACACAGGAGACCTTGCAGAAATATCAGCTGGGATCTTCTGCCAATGTCAGTATTGTAAAACGCGCTTTAGTCAAGAAAGAACTTATTGAAATCGAGAAACGCAATGTCATAATCCCGGATCCCATCATGGTGGTATGGTTAAAACGGGAATTGGGAATCAAGTAATCTTCAAAATAACATTGCTCCGTAACGTCCTACAGCAGCAGGCCGGAGAGGAAGATGATGCCAATCACAAGAGGGGCGATGTAGCGGATTAGGAAATAGACGATCTTGAAGCATTTTACATTGAACTTCAGCGTTCCTCCATTGGTAAACTCCTCATACACATCGGATTTCTTCATCTTCCATCCCACAAAGAGAGAGAAGAGAAGGGCGCCGAGGGCCATCAGGAAGTTGGAGGAAATCCAGTCGCAGAAGCCGAATATCGTCGCTCCGAAGACTGATACGTCCTTCAGCGGGCCGAATGAAAGCGAGCAGAAGCAGCCCAGGGTCCAGGTGCCGATGAACGTTGTCAGTGTGGCCCATTTCCTCTTCATTTTCATTTCTTCCACGAGGTAGGCGACGCCGACTTCCATCAGGGAAACGCCGCTTGTGAGGGCCGAAATGAGAATGGTGATGAAGAATATTATGGCAATGATGCCGCTCAGGACAGGAGCGGACTCTCCCATTGTCGCAAAGACGTATGGCAGGCTTTCGAAGATGAGGCCAGGGCCTGCTCCCGGAGTCACTCCTGCGGAGAAAACGGCCGTCATAACCGCAAACCCGGCCATCAATGCGAACAACAGGTCGAACACTGCCGTTCCGAATCCTGAAACCAGCAGATTTTCATCCTTGCTGACGTATGAGGAATATACGAGAATGGTGCCGACACCGAGCGAAAGGGAGTAAAAGGACTGTCCCATTGCCGCCAGAATCACCTCAGGTGTAATTTTCGAGAAATCCGGCTTGGCCATATAGATGACTCCGTCCATCGCTCCCGGCAATGTCAATGAATACAGCAATATGGCCAGAATCAGGATGAAAAGTACCGGAACTGACCAGTTGCTGAACTTCTCGATTCCGCTCTTCACGCCGGCTGTGAGAATGACGGCTGTCGTACCGAGAAAAATGGTATGGAAGAGTATCGGAGCGAAAGGCTTGGAGATGAAAGCCGAGAACATTGATGTAATCTCGCTCTTCGGGACGGTATTGAAGCCGAATGTCAATGACTTGACCAGATATTCGATGGACCAGCCGCCCACAACGCTGTAATAAGAGATGATAATCAGCGGGGCAATGATGGTGAGTATGGACACCCATTTCCATTTGGTTCCCGGAGCGAGTTTCTTCATCGCTCCGTATGTATTTGACTTTGAGCGTCTTCCAATGATGGATTCAGCCAAGAAAATCGGAAGTGAGAGGAATAGCGAGGAAATTATATATACGAAAATGAATGCTGCTCCGCCGTGTTCTCCCGCAAGATACGGGAACCTCCAGATGTTTCCGAGTCCGATTGCTGACCCGGCCATAGCCATGATGATGGCGAATCTGCCACCAAAATTCTCTCTCTTGTTCTCCACCATTTCTGTAAAGGTTTTTTAGCTATTTTCAAGTTCGGACGACAATACAGAAGTCGTTTCCAATGTTAACTTTTAATTTGTAATCAAATGCAGTAAAATTAGTTAAAGATAATAGTTAACTATATATCTACTAATTCTTTAGGCGGCTACAAATTTAATAAAACAATGTGGAAAACAAGGGATTTTCAGAGAATTTTTATTCACCGGCGGCGGTAAATTGCGAAGGAGTAGGCGAGGCCGTTTTCGGGGTCGATCTCAATGTCGGTATCAGAGGTCTTCTCCCAGATGGCCGGGTCAATGGCCGGGAAGAAGGCATCAGCATCGGGAACAGTGGTATGGACGTGTGTAATATAAAGAGCATCAGCGTATTGCATTGCCCTTTCGTAGGTCTTGGCGCCGCCCATAATGAAGCATTTATCCGTAGCGGCCTCATTGCCGGAGGCGGTTGAAGACTGATCTGAGGCTGACAGCTGTGTCTCGGCAACCGCTATCGCAGAGGCCACGTCCGGGACCTGGACCACGGTCTCCGGCGCTTCGTAGTGACGCTTCGTTATGACAATGTTGAGCCTGCCGGGCAACGGACGGCCGATGGACTCCCAGGTGCGGAAGCCCATTATCACGGGACTGCCCATTGTCGTCCTGCGGAAATATTTCATATCGGCGGAAATGTGCCAGAGAAGGGCATTGTCACGGCCTATGGCCAGGTCGTCAGCCACGGCGGCTATCATTATTGTTTTCATATCTACACGGCGACCGGAGCCTTGATGGCCGGCCAGGGGTCATAGCCCTCAAGCGTGAAATCCTCGTACTTGAAATCCGCAATCTCCTTCACATCCGGGTTGATAATCATTTTCGGAAGCGGTCTCGGCTCACGGCTGAGCTGAAGGTCAACCTGATCGAAATGATTGAGATAGATATGGGTATCACCGGTCGTATGGATAAATTCTCCGGGCTTCAGGCCGCTGATCTGCGCAATCATCATTGTCAGCAATGCGTAAGAGGCAATATTGAAAGGCACGCCGAGGAAGGTGTCGGCGCTGCGCTGGTAGAGCTGGCAGGAAAGTTTGCCTTCAGCCACGTAGAACTGGAAGAGGCAATGGCAGGGCGGCAGGGCCATCTTGTCCACTTCACCGGGGTTCCATGCGGAGATGAGCATACGGCGTGAATCCGGATTGTGACGTATCTGGTCAATGACCTGGCTGAGCTGGTCAATGCTCCTTCCGTCAGGGGCCGGCCAGCTGCGCCATTGGTGTCCGTAAACCGGGCCGAGGTCACCGTTCTCGTCAGCCCATTCGTCCCATATCGAGACCCCGTGGTTCTGGAGATACCTTACATTGGTATCTCCTGATATGAACCACAGAAGTTCGTAAATGATTGATTTCAAGTGTACTTTCTTGGTTGTCAGAAGAGGGAAGCCCTCCGAGAGGTCAAATCTCATCTGATGGCCGAAGATGCTCTGCGTACCGACGCCGGTGCGGTCATGCTTGATAACGCCCTCCTGGCGGATACGGCGGAGAAGGTCAAGGTATTGCTGCATTATCTAACTGAAAATGAGAATATTATAGCCTGCTCGAAGACTCCTCCCGGACGGAGGGTAGTAGTAGGATAGTCCTCTTTGTTCGGTGAGTCCGGATAATGCTGGCACTCGATGGCCACGGCGTCATAGTCGTGGTAAATGTGGCCGCTCTTGCCGACAGGACAGCCCTCAAGCCAGTTTCCGGTGTAAATCTGGACACCTGGCTGGGTAGTGAGAACCTCAAGAACGCGGCCGCTTTCAGGAGAATAAAGTTCCGCAGCAGTCTGAATCTGGCCCGGGGTGTAACCGTCAATCACGAAGCAGTTGTCATAGCCCTTGCCGTAGTTCAATGCAGGAAAATCGGCCTTGATTTCAGCCCCGAGTGTCTTTCCTGAAACGAAGTCCATCGGGGTGCCGGCGACAGGCTCCGATGCGCCGACAGGGATTAGAGTATCGTCCGTAGGGAGATATTCTGAAGCATTGAGCTTGAGAACGTGGTTCAAGACAGTTCCTGAGCCCTCTCCGTTGAGGTTGAAGTAGGCGTGGTTGGTAAGATTGACAACGGTAGGCGCGTCAGCCTCGGCGGTGAATGTGAGGGTAAGTTCGTTCTCCTCTGACCACTCATAATGGGCAACAGCCTTGAGATTGCCCGGATAACCGGCCTCTCCGTCCTCGGAGAAGTACATGAACTCTACAGCATCGCCCTCTATCCTGCTGTCCCAAACCTGGTTCTGGAATCCGTCCGGACCGCCGTGGAGATGATTGCAGGCATTGTTGATAGGGAGGCTGTACTCATTGCCGTCAAGGGTGAAATGACCTTTGGCAATGCGGTTGGCATATCTTCCCGGGCATTTCCCTGCGCAAGGGCCGTCTCCGAAATAGGCCATCGGGTCGTCATAGCCGATTACCACATCGGCGAGTTTGCCGTCCTTGTCGGGAACAACTACTGACACGATACCCGCCCCCACTGAGGAGAGTTTCACGTAAGCTCCTGATTCATTCTTGATTGTGTAAAGGATTATCTCCTTTCCGTCAGGGGTCTTGCCCCAAAGTTGCTTTTCAATATTCATTGTTTCAGTGTTTTGTTTGCATTGTCAATGAACACCGGGGCACAAGAGTTCCCTGCCGCCGGCCTTATTTCAACCGAAATTTCGGTAAAAATAAGAAAATTTCGGTGGCGGAGCAAGTTTTCCGACGCTTACTATCTGCCAGGATTGGCAGGGATATCTTTTCCGTAAATGCGGCGACGGCGGTGCTGGCGAGGATTGAAGCCGCTCCAGAGGTTCTGTACGGCGAAATTGGTTTCGAGTTCCGGGTTGGTTTCAAGATATTTGAAGCCTGCGGCGGCAATGCGGTCAAAAAGGTCAGCAATCAGCATTGCGGGAACGCCCTTGGACTGGTATGCCGGATCCACGGCAATGAGGAGCATATCAATGGTATCTGTCTTGCAGAAAATCAATGAACGGAGCATATACCACCAGCCGAATGGAAAATATTTTCCTCCCGCTTTCTGGAAGGCCCGGCTCAATGAAGGGCACATCACTCCGAAGGCAATGAGATTCTCTTCTTTGTCCACTATAAATGAGACAAACTCGAGATTCAGAAGAGAGAGGTATTGGGCGACATATTGGTCGATTTGCCTGGAGGACAGCGCTGAATATCCGTAAAGCACACAGTATGTGCGGTTTACAAGGTCGAAGAGTTTGCGTCCGATATCCTTGCGGCGGATTTCCTTCCTGGTATAGCGGACACAGCGGAGGCTATTCCTCTCCGCTATGACTTCCTTGAAACGGCGATATTTTTCATCAAGGCCTTCCGGCATGGCAATGCGTCTCTCAAGCCAGTCTATCTTCTTGGTATATCCGTGATATTCAAGATGTTCCTTGTAGTAAGGGTGGTTGTAGAAAGTGATGAATGTACCCAGTTCGTCAAAGCCTTCAACGAGCATTCCCTCTGTGTCGAAGTCGGTGAAACCCAGCGGGCCCTCAATCTCGGTCATTCCCCGTTCCCGGCCCCATTCCTCGACAGTCCGTAGCAATGCCTCCGAAACCTCCCTGTCATCCTCGAAGTCAATCCAGCCGAAACGGACCCGCTTCTGGTTCCAAGTCTCGTTGGCCCTGGGGTTCAATATGGCCGCAACGCGGCCGACCAGCCTGCCGTCCTTGTATGCGAGGAAAAAGTCCGCATCTGCGAAGTCGAATGCGGCATTGGCCTTCTTGTCGAAGACTTTGCAGTCATCGGCCACGAGGGTCGGAACGTAGAAGGGATTCCCTTTATATAGTTTGTTCGGATACTCCGCAAATGTCCTGAGGTCTCTTCTTGACTCAACTATCCTGATTTGAACAGCCATAGGTCTTCCAGTTTATTGGAATTGGTACACGCTCTGGTAATATTGACAAATATAGGACTTTTTGAACAAAAAACAACCTGTTTGGAACAATTTTATCGTATAGATGCCCGGTCAGGCCGGGCATGACGGCGGATTGCGGGCCGGGCGTTGAGCCCGATTTCGTACTGCATATAGATAGACCGGGCATGACGAAAAAGGACGACCCGGCGGACGTCCTTGGAGAGCGGAAAACGAGACTTGAACTCGCGACCCCAACCTTGGCAAGGTTGTGCTCTACCAACTGAGCTATTTCCGCATATTAACCCGTTATTGGTGTTTCGGGATTGCAAAGTTACGCAAATATTCTGACTTTCCAAATTTTTCTGAAAAAATTTTAAAATTCTCAGCAATTCGTACAGAGCCTCACCCGCTTTGATGACAACTCCGTCATCTCCAGCCAGACTACACCTCCTCCATCCGCACAAGTTCCCAGCCGCAGAACTGCATGATTATCTTGTGCAGCGTGGTGCCCTGGCGGAGAGCCTCGACACGTGGCGCGGCGGCGT
>JBJEBP010000345.1:0-4871 GCA_051870135.1 Candidatus Cryptobacteroides sp.
GCAATTCATTGAGCATCACCACATTGAGAGATGGAGCGAAGCGATTGGTCTCCCGGAGCCAGTTTCCGACCACAGAAGCCGGGGCTACTACCATCTGCGCACCCAAGTCCTTGCGACTGAGCATGCATGCGATTGTCTGAAGGGTTTTGCCCAGACCCATATCATCGGCAAGACATACTCCGGCACCCCAGCTTGACATTCGGAGCATCCACCTTACGCCATCCTCCTGATAATCTCGCAGCGTAGCATTGAGATCTTGAGGGATAGATATTTCCATATTCTCGCTTTCACGTATGCGACGGCGCATCCGAAGGATAGACTCCGGCTCGGATATCTCCAGTTCACCCTGGAGCGACTCTCCGCCCACAGCCATCGCCACTTCGCTTATACGCACCTTGCCTCCCTGGCTCTGCGCAACGGCATCAATTCGCTGAAGCTGCCTGCGGAGCGACTCGCCAAGGCGCAGGTACTCACCCTCACCCAGACGGATAAACCGTCCGTCACTCTCACGGACCAAAGCCAAAAGCTGCGCCATGGAGACGATATGCCCCTCTGCCAGAGGGATTTCGCCCTCCAATTCAAACCATCCGCCTGCTCCGTTGGCCGAGACTTCCCACTTGCCTGCATCGGCTTTCAGGACATTGAACGGCTTGCCCTGGGGCCATTCGAGCACAAACAGCTCTTCATTGGACGAGCGTATCTCCAGCACCTCCAGAAGCTGCTCAAGACCAAGGAGCGCCTCCTGCGAATCAGCGGAGAAGCCATCAATCATATGCTCCGAAAGCAGCGCATTCAACTCTTTAAGGACACGACGTTCTTTTTTGAGGTCACGCACCACCTCCAGTCTGCGTGCGTCCATGCTGTCATATACAGTCTGGCTGCCGGTACCCGGGAAAACACTTCTGGAGCCGCCTTCAAGCGGGAACAGAAGCAGCACGGCACGGAAAAGCCCACCCTCGGGCATCACCCGGAGAGTCATCCGGCATTGCCCGTCCACCTTCTCCATATCTGCAGCTCCGGCAATCTCCGAATGGATCTCCACCTTCCCCTTCACAGCACTGAAAAGCTGCTCAAGCATTGGTTCTGCAGAGGCAGGGACACTTTTGAGCCCCAAAAGTCTTCCAATCACATTTCCGGACTTATGCGGAATAGGATAATACACCCACTCACCCTTTTTCCGGCAGTCGAGAAGACCATTCTCCAGTTCCTCGGCATTATTTGGGAGATTGCTGCCAAACTCAATCATGTCATCACGGCGCTCGGCACAGAGAAAAGGCTGTTCCTCCCTGATGCTTACAGGCTCCACTCCCTTTGGGGTCTCCCTGAGCAGCTTGTCCGTCCCCTTGAGGAACGGAATGACCAGCGAAAGCGAAGGGAACTCACCGTAATACTTTCTGGAGTCATTGCTTGCACCCCACGAATTGAAAATCCTCCTGTCGATGTCATCCATCGCCGCAGAGCCTGATACATAGCGGGAGAACGTCACCTTCTTTCCCTTACCCCAGGCTCCGCTCTTGAGACGGTTCTGCTCCCTGATTTCCGTGATTTCAAATCCCCGATACCCCTTGGATGCGATATATGCAAGACGGCCGGTCTGCACAGCCTCCCCGTTTGCAGTATCGGAGAGCGTAGCCGCATCTTTGATAAGATCCTGAAGCTCAAGCTCCCAGAACTCATGAATCCTGACATTTGCCAGCAACGGGCCATACGGCCAGGAGCCGCCTTCGTAATGGCCGAATGCCGACATCTCCTTTTTCAGCACAGCCATCTGCGGATGAGGCAGTGTGCCCTGATAGAGGTCTTCCGACTTGAAGAACGCCAGGATCAGCGCAGCGGCTTCCCTGATGCAAGTGTATTCCGGCGAGGTCCAATTCATGCAGTAAAGCAGCTCTCCGGTATTTTTCGGCTGCTTATTGGACTGGAAGAACTCCGCAAGGACAAAAGCCGGGCGCAACAGGCCGACATCCGGCTTGTTTTTGTATTCCAATATCTTGCAGAGGGCATCCTGGTCGGCGGCACTCCTGCGGATACCCAGGGCAATGACATACAACAGGAAAACCGGCAGATCCTGCGGAATTGTTTTCCATATCCTGCCGCCTTTTTTGACTCCGAGGCCTTTGCTGAAAAAGGAAATGGCCTCATCCGTATGTCCTTCATACAGGGCGACTACAGCCCGGGTATAGTAATGATATGATGAAACAGTCGGGGAATCAGGCGATTCAAGGAGCTCTCCGGTCATAAGGAAATGTGCCAGGCGATAGTGCTGGCAGACTACATCATAGTCCTTTCCCCTCTCCCTGACAAGGTCAATCAAGTCCCTTACCCTGTCAAGAATCCCTGTACTGCAGTACTGAATGCCGTCATCGGTCAGCAGATGGAGCAGGAACATACTATTGTCCCGGTCCAGCAGGGACAGAACCCGGCTGCCTTCTTCCTGCAGCATAGCCCCCTTCAGCACAAGCAGGACATACCAGTTGTCCTCCTGGTCAGAAGAAAGAAAAGACCAGTTATTCTCTATTTTTTCCTTTTTCCCCTGCAGCACACGCGCCACGTCCACAAGGTATCGCTCACGATCAGAGGCGCCGATGACATTGATTACGAAATCCACCCAGTGGCCATAGTCGCATACCAGTTTTTTCAGCAGCGGATAGCAATACTTTGCCTGGAGGGAGAAAAACTTACCGTTCCAAAGGGTTTTCGACGAGACTATGCCGGCCTTGATCAATCCGGAAAAAATGCTGTCGCGCTCGGATGCCGTGATCTTTTTGCCGGTAAAGGACGAAGAAGAAAGATAGCTGAGTTTGTTGACAGAGTTGGAGCCGCCGCATACAAGCACACACAGGAGAAAAAGCTCACGCTCGCTCAAATGCATCCCGCCCAGATCAAAGCCGCTGTCGCGCCCGGGAGCAGGTATTTCAAACTTCCGGACGGATGATTTATCGCCATTGCCCGGAGAAAAAAGATTGGATACGCCATCGCTTCCGAGCCTGTCCCTGATTGCCATCAGGAGAGCCACCTCGTGCTTGCACAGGATTCCGTCATAGGGGCAGTTGCAACTGTGGCTAATGACATCGTCTCCATCGAGGGTCACTTTTACAACATATGGTCTTGATCCGCGGACAATTGCCTCATACCTACCGTCTGTGGCGTCAATCAATTCCACACGTCCGCTTTTCCAATACTGCATACCGCGGCTGGCGATGACCGGCCCGGCCACACGAAAAAAATTTGAAACTCTAATGGATGGCATAAACAGGATTTATTATCAGAAAGCAAAACTACAAAAAAGCCCACATACCTGCAAATGCCGGACTTCACATTGACCCATTCCTAATACTCATCTATCTTACAACACACAAAGAAATACAGACAGGGGTCTTTCCAAATTTTACACCCGTAAATTTTACGGTCGTAAAATTTCACGTAATTCTGAATAAAATTCTCGCTTTCAGCAATTTAAATAGCGGCCCTGCGTTTCACGATGAAATATAAGAGTGAATTGGGCAGATTGAAGAAATATTATTATTTTTGCAGTGCGTAAAAATACGCAGTACACTGCGTAAAATGTAAGAATATGTATAAAAGAGCAGAATATCAGACGATTAAAAACAGACTTGAAGAGCCAAGAAAGTTCATTCAGGTAGTAATGGGTGCACGCCAGATCGGTAAATCAACCGTTGTGAAACAAGTGCTGAAAGATTTGGATGCACCGTACCAATTCTACTCAGCCGACAATGTGCCGGCCACTAATAGCGCTTGGATTTCGGATTGCTGGTCGGCTGTCCGCAGCCTAAAGAACAATTACGGTTGGGAAAGCGTAATCCTTGTGATAGACGAGATCCAGAAAATTGCCAATTGGAGTGAAGTTGTAAAAAAAGAATGGGACAGTGACTCTTTTAACGACAACAATATAAAAGTTCTGCTACTCGGAAGCAGCCGTGTCTTACTTGAAAAAGGATTGTCAGAATCTTTAGCCGGACGATTTGAAGAAATCCGAATGAGCCATTGGAGCTATACCGAGATGAACGAAGCTTTCGGCTTGTCTCTTGAACAATATATATTCTTCGGCGGTTATCCCGGCGCAGCCTCACTTATTGGTGACGAGGAGCGTTTTCAGCAATACATCCAGTCTTCCATAATCGATGCCACAATCAATAAGGATATCCTGATGGATACACCTATCGGCAAACCGGCATTATTGAAACAGACATTTGAACTTGGTGCAGCATATTCCGGAGAATTACTGTCTCTCAACAAGATGCTTGGTTCATTGCAAGACGCCGGGAATACTTCTACCCTTGCCGGATATATCAATCTGCTCAATGAAAGTGGAATGCTATGTGGTTTACAGAAATATAGCATAGACCCGGCAAGGCGTAAAGCAAGTGTTCCAAAATTACAGGTGTACAACAACGCATTGAAAATGATATACAACAGTCTGACTTTCGAGCAGGCCGTTACAGACCGAAAAGCGTGGGGGCATATCTTTGAGTCCGGGATTGGCGCCTATCTCGTAAGTCAGGCATTTACCCGTCGTTTCGAAGTATTTTATTGGCGGGAGCGCAATGATGAAGTCGATTTCATTCTCCGCAAGAACAAGCGTATAGTTGCAATAGAAATCAAAAGCAATGGGGAAAAAAGAACGGATGGTCTGGAAAAATTCAAAGAACTTTTCAATCCGGACACATCGTTTATTGTTGGAGACGGAGGCATATCCGCACAAGACTTCTTCAATATGGACTTGGCTAAACTTTTTTAAACTATCCGTAAGCGTTCACTACTCCAACCCATTGATTTTCAATGGGCTTTTTTCGTAATTTAGTTTAACTTTCTTTGATTTTGAATCATTGCAAGCCGCAGTAGCACGGTAG
>JBJEBP010000346.1:0-4848 GCA_051870135.1 Candidatus Cryptobacteroides sp.
TGTAAATGGAACCGCCGCCCGGCATTGTGGTCTTGGAGTCGGAGTAGGAAATATTGGCTTCCTGGGTGAACCACTTGAGTACATCGGCGGAGATGAATCCGCTGACATTCTTGCGGCCGTAAGTGTCCTTGTTGGTGAGGAGAGGTCCGTTGACCTTGTTCAGGCCGGCAGAGATGCGGAACCTGATCTTGTCGGTGCCGCCGGATGCGGAGATATTGTGGTTGTGGAAGAAACCGGTCTCAAGCATATTCTTGAAGAGGTCGGTCTCCTCAAGGAAGTAATAGACATTGTCCCCGTCCTTGTAGATGCCTTCCCCGATGGTGTTGAGAGAACTTGGGTTGGCCTTGTACTGCGCCAGGAGTTCCTTCCATCTGTTCACGTCACCGTTTCCAGCCCAGTAGTTGCTGTTGTAGCCGGCCTCGATGTAGGCGTCAATGTACTCGGTGAGGCTTGCCTGTTCAGGACAGTTGATGGATTTGAGGAAGCCGATGTTATTGTTGTAGTTCAATGAGAAACGGGCTCCGGACTTAGGCTGCTTCGTTGTCACGAGAATTACACCGGCTGCTGCCCTTGCTCCGTAGATGGCTGCCGATGCGGCGTCCTTGAGCACTGAGACTGACTCGATGTCATTCGGGTTGAGGGTGTTGATGTCGCCTTCCACATTGTCAATGAGGATGAGCGGGCTTCCGCCGTTGATGGAAAGGTCGCCTCGGATGCTGAATGATTTGGACTGGCTCGGGGATGAACCTCCGCTGACCGTGAGGCCCGGAATGGCTCCCTGGAGGGCCGCTGCGGCATTGATAACCGGACGGTCACCTAGAACTTCGTCCATCTTGACCTGTGATACTGAACCGGTGAGGTTAACTTTCTTCTGGGTACCGTATCCGACTACGACAACTTCGGAAAGAAGTTCATTATCTTCCACAAGGACAATGGAGAGACTGGTCCGTCCGTTCACAGGAACAGACTGTTCAACATATCCTATGCAGGAGATTGTAAGAGTGGCGTCTTCCGGGACGCTTAAAGAGAATTTGCCGTCAAGGTCTGTCTGGGTTCCGATTGATGCCGAACCTTTGATCAGGACGACAGCACCGCCGACAGGCGTGTTGGTTTCGTCAAGCACCTGGCCGTCGATACGACGGTTCTGTGCGGACAGGGTGGTCAATGTCATCTGGAGCCCGGTGATGAGCAGACAGATGAATCCTGTCATAAATTTTTTTTTATAGGACATCTGGTTAAAAATTTAGTGTTGTTAATTATAACCTGAAGCCCAAATATACAATTTTTCTGAAAAAAGCAAATCGTTTTATTGTATTTAAGTGCAAAATTTGACAGAAATTCCCTTAATGTTGGCCTAAAGGTCGTTTCGGACGTTGACGATGGAGATGCAGACAGGCGAAGGAAGACGGATTTCGCCCACCGGACCGGAGAGCAAACCAGTCTCCGGATTACGTTTGTATAACTCAATCTTATCCGAATCCCTGCAGGCGCAAAGCAATATATTTCCGTCAGGAGTGATGGCGAAATTCCTCGGATGCACACCGGTCCTGGTGTATCCCGCACTTTCCAGGGATCCGTCTTCGGCATTGACCCGGAATATTGAAATTCCGTCCTCCCTGAGCCTGTGCGAGGCGTAGAGGAATCTACCGTCGGGGGAGAGATGGATGTCGGCACTTCCGTGGCCTTCCCCGTCGTATGCCTTTATGGAGGATAGCAGGCTGAGGTTGCCATTGTCATAACTGATGACGGAAATCAAGTCCTGAAGTTCGTGGATTACATAGAGGAAGCGTCCGTCTTTGCTGAATGTTATATGTCTCGGGCCGGGATGCAGATCCCTGTCGAATCTCAGGGCCACTTCGGCATTGTCAAAAGGCTTGTCTCCGATGTCGAACCGGTAGATGACATCCGCCCCGAGGTCGGTGGCGAAGAGATATTTCCCGTCAGGGGAAGGAATGCAGCAATGCACGTGGTTGACAATGCCCTCCTCTTTTTCAGGGATGTACTGCGCTGCAATTTCGCCGAGGCTTCCGTCTTCAAGTACCGGGAATGCCGACAATGTGCCTCCTGTATAGTTCGAGGTGATGGCATACCCGCCGGCTACAATGATGTTGCAGGGGGCCGCTCCGGATGCGCTGCCGTCCGCGCTATGCTCATTGAACGGGTCTATCTTGCTGTCAGTCAATGTGTAAGTAATGGCTTTCTGCCTTCCGTCATCGTATTCTCCTACCGAATATGCGTGCCTTCTGTCCCCGGCCGGGATTACAAATGAAGGATTCCCCGCCCTGGCCGTGTCAATGAGGGTTGCCTCGCAGGTTTCCGGATTGAATGAATAGTAATATACTCCCGGGCCGGAGTCATCAGTTGTATAGGTTCCCACGAGAAGCTTGAGTTCTCCGCTGCACTTGCAGGATGATATTGCAGCGGCAGCCAGGAGAGTGCTGATTAGTGTGCGTGTTTTCATTGTTTTTCTGTTGGTTTGTGCAAAACTAATGAAATTTTTCATACTTTTGTCGCATAACCACTCAATCTGATGACAATGAGAAAATTCGACAACCTGCTATTGGGCTTTGCGGCCATTATTGCCGTCGCTTGCTCTACAACAGTTACACCGGAGCCTCCTGCACCTTGCGGCCCTGTTCCGACCGAGGACCAGATTGCCGTCCAGGAAATGGAGACCTATGCATTCATCCATTATTCCCTGAATACCTATACAGGTGAGGAATGGGGCTACGGCAATGAAGACCCGGCCTTGTTCAACCCTGCCCGTCTTGATGCCGGACAATGGGCCAGAACCTGCAAGGAGGCCGGCATGAAGGGCATTATTTTCACTGCAAAGCATCATTGCGGCTTCTGCATGTGGCCTTCTGAATATACCGAGTACTCAGTGAAGAACAGTCCGTGGAAGGACGGAAAGGGAGACGTGGTAGCAGAGCTGGCCGAGGCCTGCCGCAAGGAGGGCCTGAAGTTTGCGGTGTATCTTTCGCCTTGGGACAGGAACCATGCCGAGTATGCCCGTGAGGCCTACGTGGAGTATTTCCGGAACCAGTTGACTGAGCTTCTGACCAATTACGGGGATATGTTCGAGGTATGGTTCGACGGAGCCAACGGAGGCAACGGATGGTATGGCGGGGCCGATGAGACCAGGCGCATTACCAAGCAATATTATGGATGGGACAAGACCTACGCCCTTGTGCGCAGCCTTCAGCCTCACCTCAATGTCTGGGGCGACCCCCACGAGAAGTCGGATATGACCTGGTCGGGGAATGAGAGCGGCTATGTGGGCTATCCGCATTGGGCTCCGAAGCGGACCGACATTGAGGTTACCCAGGATATGCGCGAACATGGCTCCGAGGATGGTGACAAGTGGATTACTTCCGAGGCTGACGTTTCCATCCGCCCGGGCTGGTTCTATCACGAATATGAGGACGACAAAGTCAAGTCGGTAGGCAAACTGATGGAGATTTATTGCAAGTCGGTCGGCCGCAACGGTACTCTCCTCCTGAATTTCCCTGTCAACAAGGACGGTCTCATACATCCTGCGGACAGTATCCGCGGCTCCGAGTTCAGGAAAATGGTGGAGTCAGTATTCGGGAACAATCTTGCAAAGGGTTCAAAGGTCGAGGCTGACAATGTCAGGGAAAATTCCAAGGCTTTCTCCGCCTCCAAGGTTCTTGACGGCAAGACTTCCACATACTGGGCTGCGGACGACGGAGTCACCAAGGCTTCTCTTGTCCTGGACTTCGGCAAGGAACTGACATTCAACCGCTTTATGGTTCAGGAATATGTGCGTCTAGGCCAGAGGGTAAGGGATTTCGCCCTGGAAGCCTTCATTGACGGGGAATGGCAGCCCCTCCAGGACCAGTATACCGCAGGCGAGGACGGTCTCCAGACCATCGGTTACAAGCGCATCCTCTGTTTCCCGGCGGTCAATGCCACCAAGCTCCGCTTCAGCATCCTGGACAGCCGCGCCTGCCCTCTTATCTCTGAAATGGGAGTCTATTTCGCTCCGGATGTGGAGTAGGGTGTGACAAGATCTCTCCACGCGCTTCGCTTGGTCGAGATGACAGATGAAACTTCGCTTGGTCGAGATGACAGATGAAACTTCGCTTGGTCGAGATGACAGTTTGAGATTCGCTCGAGATGACAAAAAACGGGGTTGGAATTCAGTTTCCAACCCCGTTTTTCTGTTATGAAGCCTGAGGCTTATTTGCCTGCCAGCCTCTTGTAGGACTCGAGACGGATCTTTGCGAACTCCTCTGTCTTCTGGAGCAGCTCGGCTGCACGCTCAGGATAGAGCTTGTAGAGAGATGCGAAACGAACCTCGCCCTTCAGGAAGTCCTGGAACTTGCTCCAGTCAGGCTCCTTGCTGTCGAGAGAGAACGGATTCTTGCCGGTTCCCTCAAGATCAGGATTGAACCTGTAGAGATGCCAGTAACCGCATTCAACGGCGAGCTTCTCCTCCTTCTGGCTGAGACCCATACCGGCCTTGAGACCGTGGTTGATACATGGAGCGTAGGCGATGATGAGGGATGGTCCGTCGTATGCCTCGGCCTCCTTGATGGCGTTCATGTACTGGACAGGACTTGCACCCATTGCCACCTGGGCCACATATACATAGCCATAGCTCATTGCCATCATTCCGAGATCCTTCTTGCGGATCTTCTTTCCGCTTGCCGCGAACTTGGCGATAGCGCCTGCTGGAGTTGACTTGGATGACTGTCCGCCGGTGTTGGAGTAAACCTCGGTGTCAAGCACGAGGATGTTCACATTCTCACCAGAAGCGAGCACGTGGTCGAGTCCGCCGTATCCGATATCGTAGCTTGCACCGTCACCGCCGAAGATCCACTG
>JBJEBP010000347.1:0-4803 GCA_051870135.1 Candidatus Cryptobacteroides sp.
TTTGACCGGCTCGCGCTAGCCGGAACTGCGGCTTAAATCACTTGCGAAACTTGAGGTCTTTAATAATCATCCCGCCCTTATCGACGTCAAATGCCCAGATGTCAATCAAGTTGTCGGTAAATTCTATCGGCTCAACCAGACGATCCTTCGCCTCATCGCTATGGCTATGGGCAGACTCATAGTGCTTCAAGACAACCTGTTTCTTATGCTTTATGGCATCGGCAAGAGCCTCTACATTGGCTGCATTAGCAGGATTGTCAAGGTAGTTGCAGATGCCAGTGATATCGTAAACGCTGGCTAATTTCCGCTGCAAATCTCGCTTCAGGATATTGTTGTCGTCAATGCCATTAATCATCTTGGCAACGATATGCGCCTCCTCTTCAGTGGAATAGATTAGTTTGTTGAAGTCCGGCAACTCTCGGCTTACCTTACCCATCGCAAAGACATTGCCATACAACTTATTCACTACGAACCCTGCCTCGCGGATAGTGTCTATATAGCGGTAAATGGAGTGCGGAGTCAGCCCCATTTCTTCCGCCAAAGAATCTATTGCCCGGTTCACATTGCCGGTCAACAGTTTCATCAGTCGGAGGATTTTCGTGAGCTTGGTCTGGTCCATATAAAACAGCAATCGTTTACAGGCCCCTTACGCTGATATGAGGCATTGTGCTCTTAAATTCCGGATCAATGTGGTGGCACTGTATCTTGATGATACCACGGCGGTAGATTGCAGGCTGGAGACAGTAGGCATCGAAGTCCTGAAGGTTGACATCGTCCACGGTCTTCCAGTGAGGAAAAAAGAGTTTCATAGCCGCTGTTGCTATACGTTTTACAGCCTTGAAGTCACGCATGTCGGCATTGGATTCATACTCCACAAGCTGGTCGAAGAGCATACCGTAAACATTCTCTGTACGAAGAGCATGCATAACCTCAGAGAAATATTCTACGTTGATGGTCCAACCCTTATAAATCATATTCTTGGAAATACGAGGCAGATACCAACCCTCGATGAAGCAGTGTAAGCGGTCCAGCAGGGCAGATTCGCGGAAACTATTAGGCAGAGAATCGAAGTAGCGGTAGTTAATGGGCTTTTTGTTATGGTCCAACGGAATATTACCCATTAGTATCAGGCCGCACTCGGAGGAAATTTCTTTATTATCGATGGTGGTTTTTCCGGCTTCCAGATATGCCTTCAATGCTGCCTGAATCTCAGCTGGTTCCTGGAATACGATAGTTTGGATTTCGTCGAAAGCAGTATAGTCGTGGTTGCAGAGAATACCCAATTGCTCCTTTGACTTGTCGTAGAGGAGTTTCGCACGTGTCACTTTACCGCCACTGATAATCCAGCCATATTTCGACAGATTGCCGAAGACATAGGACTTGCCGGTTCCCTTCGGGGCAAGTTCGATAACGTTAAGGCGAGGTTCAACGAAAATGAACAGGCGGGTCAGGAATTCAATTTTCTGATGAATGGACGCAAATGTGTCTGCGTCGTACTCCATTGCGGAGATGAGAACATCTATCCATTCCTCGGTGGTGAAAGATTTGCGAGCCTCCCTAAGGTAATCAACATCCACGGATTTATACGGCTTAAACGGTTTGAATTCAACCATTTCCACGTGGCTTCTCTTGCCATCTTCGTCTGGCATCAGACAAAGCTTGATGATACCCCACTTCTCCCCATCAACAAGTTCGCCCTTGTTCTGTTCATAGATGTACGGAGGAATCTGGCCTTCGTTGAGTTTTATTCCCAGATCAGGAATGGAGAACCGACGAACACCACGCACAAGGTCGATGTAGATAGTGAAGCGTGTAAGCAGTGTCACTTCTTCACCCATTCCCAGACGATCCTTCACGGATGCGGGGTCTTGCGGGATGACTTTGTTGAGGAAACTGGTCAGGCCCCCACGGTCCACAGTTCCCTCAGAATTGATGAAACGCTTGAGAAGATAGTCTTTAACGAAGGCCGGCAGGTTACGACCCGCAAACAGACTATCCGTGGAGTTCGGGTCTTTATAGATGGCCATAGGGGCAAAGTAAGTGCGAATCTTACGGCTGATACTCTCGTTCATTATGATTTGTTAAAATAAATCGTCAAACAATTCGTTCTCTTCTGATCCAAGATTGGCTTTGAAACGGAAAGTGTGCGGTATGTCATCCAGCCAAACTTCCACAGTTTCCAATCCGTTTACCAGGTCAATAGGTTCTGAGGCATAATCAGTGCCATCTTCAAGGTGGAGTGCATATCTTTTACCATTGTACATGAGGAAAGGAAAGCTGATGTTTGATAAGCCATGGATGTCGAATCTCATGATAGGACTGGAAGCGGAAACCTCCAAATTCTTCTGGGAAATACTGCAAGTGGTGCGCTGCTCAAAATTAGAAATGATGAACACCGGAACCAGTACTTCTTCAGGCGTGCAACCTCCGTGACATCCTGAACCGGAGTCAATCTTGCTGGACAGGGATTCGTGGCGCAAGGCACAGATGGTAATCTGGTCATCCAGAATCTTGTATTTCTCGTCGTTGACTGCTTTGCCGGAATTCAACGTGGCGTAGCGCCCACCGTGATGGCCTTTGATTCCACTAAGGTTGAGTCCCGGACGTAACTGCGGCATATAGGAGATACCATGGTCAGAAACGATAGCAATCTTCTTTCCGGGGTTTTCGTCCAGAATCCGATTGATCATCTCACGAATCTTGGCCATATCATCAATAATATAAGAAGGATACGGCCGCACTTTGTGGGAATCAAAGTCCAGGTCGCCGTATTTGTCCAATGGACAACCTGCAAGTTTTTGGAGTTCTGATTTATTGATGTCAGTTACCGTAGGGAGGTTAGCGCGGGCAATGAATACTTCGTTTAGGAAGAAATGGTCCTGGTTACGCTCACGTATAACTTCCGCCACGAATGGTACCCATTCTAGGCCCAGACCGTCTATCCAGAAGTAAACTTGAATATCCTTACGGTTGTTGAACAGAGTACGGACCGTCTTAAAGTTGTTGTACCAGGTATTGAAGGCCACTTCCGAAGCGTTCTTTTCAAGGATGACGGATTCCACCTCCAGGGTGTATGTATTGGACAACTTGGCCTTCTTATACTGGTCCAGATAGTTTAGGCACCAAGTCTGGGATTCATCCCGAGTACCGAAAGTCTGCTGCATATAGTTATACAAATCCGCATATGCTTTTCGTACTTCATCTGCGGGGACTTTGCCGGCAGCAAACCATTTAACAATCTCGGCTTTCTCGGCTTCCGTAGTAAGCGAGAAATACTTGAACGCGTAAGTTGGCCCCATCTTCTCCTCCACCTCATGTATCTTCTGAACAAGGAGAGCCTGAACATTCTCCGGTACGGAGATGTTTTGCAGAGCCGCAGCCTTCAGACCGGCATTGCGCTCTTCCAGTTCGTCAGTTGTGTGTCCTTCGTCGAAAATGGTCAGCAGAAGATGTTGGACAAACTCGGCATTGCTGTAGTTGTTGCATTCCCGTAGGACAGTACAAATGTATCCCTTCTGGCAAAAACGATGGGTATAGTATGCACTGAGCAGCCAGCGGCTATAAGAATCTTTCTCCTCGAACCATATTTTATAGAAGACATCATAGTTGGCTAACTCGTGTATGCCAAAGCGAGAATTGAAGAATTCCTCAAGATTGAAATGATTGATATCAATCTCGGTGGCAAGCCTCCTCCATAATGTATCCTCAACGGGCTTATACTCAACAATATCAAGCGGAAGTCCCAGGCCTTTTACAAGAAATTCGTGTACATTGTGACAAGTGGTGTAATCAAAAGCATTATCAGGTTGTGCATACTCTGCATTGGCGAAAATGGAACGTGATGTACATATGATGGTCTGGGATACCTCTCCGGTTCTCCATACATTAATCCACTTCGTCACAGAATCTACCACAGTGTACTTGGACTCCAGGTTCTTGATACCGTAAGTAGTTCCATCAGTAAGAATCAAGTGATAATTCAATTGATGGTCAGAGGTCTTGAGGTACCAAATTGTGGATTGGGAATCGTCGTTAAACTTGGACATCTTTCCGTACAGTCCGACAATTGGTATGTACACGCGTCGATGGTCAATATAGTTCCGTTGGGACGATTCTACCGACTTAATGGTAGAAATAAGGGAATTGAACTCATTGCTGGTCTTGTTGTTATAAAATCTGGCCAGCTCCGAGAACGGAGCGATGACGCAATCTCCATTACAGTCTCTTACGTATTCGCAAATCTTTGTGGCTAGGTCACTATGTGTGACAATGACGTCCGGAAAATCCGGATTGAACCACAAGTCAATGCTCTGGAAATAAACTTTGTCCTGACTGGAAACAAACTCGTAGCAATCCCGGAAGTTATCGAAAAGGACAAAACGAATAGGATACCGATTGGCGGTAAACGCTTGCGAACCGGTTGCATTCTTGTCCTTCTCAACGGTTGCCATCAAGGCTTCCATCTTGTCGAATGTCTGAAACATACGTATTTAGTCTTCAAGAATTGTATCAAGGATTTGGTCAACTCCAAGGTCAATCAGTTTCTGGAGAATGTTCTTGGCCTTCTCCACTTCGAGAATGTTGTTTACCTTAGTGCGAGCCTTGGATTTCTTTTCTGTGAAGAAGCTACCGGGGTTATTACTGCCACCAGGAGTTCCGGGAGGATTGTTCCCAGGAATACCAGGATTTGCAGGCTGAGGCGCAGGTCGAGTGGTGAGACGCCAGTCCTTGAGAGCGCTGATAACCTCATCTTCGTTCCAGGTCCCAACCTCAGATTGGAGATGGCCGGAGATATAAGCGACA
>JBJEBP010000348.1:0-20078 GCA_051870135.1 Candidatus Cryptobacteroides sp.
CTTGAATACAATACGACAATGCGCCAGCTCGCCATCCAGGCCGAGCAGCTCGCAATGAACATCAAGATCCAGAAGTTCGCCTACATCCCGACTCTCTCTGCGAATTTCGCATTCCTCGAGACGGCGATGACCAATGACTTCAAGTTCAGCAACTACAGGTGGACCCCTTACTCATACGTCGGCCTCAGCCTGAACATCCCGGTATTCTCCGGCGGAAAGAGGCTGAATGCTGTACGCCAGGCCAAGGTGCAGGCCAACCAGCTCAGTATCCAGATGGATGACACCGAGCGCCAGCTGAAAATCGGCATCCGCCAGTACCTTAATACCATGGAAACCCAGATCAAGTCATTCTCTGCAGCCGAGGAGGCAGTCAATACTGCGACCAAGGCATACGGAATCGCCGAGAAATCCTACAATGTTGGCCGCAGCACCATCACCGAGCTCAATGATGCACAGCTCGCCCTTACACAGGCCCGTCTCGGTGTTTCCCAGACGATTTACAATTTCGTGGTTGCGAAATCCAACCTCGAGAAGATTATGGGCTACGATTTCATTGACGATGAAGGCAATACAGACCTTGAGAACAGATAATAATTGAAAGTAATATAGTATGAAAGCAGCAGTTAAATTTTTCCTTTTCGCAGGCGTCCTCGGAATGGCCGCAGGCTGCGGAAACAGCAATTCCGGCAATACGACCGAAGTACAGACAGAGCCGGAGAAGGTTCAGAATGTGAGCATTATGGAGGCATCGTCCAAGGACGTTCCCCAGGAGGAAACATATACTTCCAATGTTGAGGCCTATGCGACCAACAACATTGCCCCCCAGAGCCCTTCCAGAATCCAGAAAATCAATGTGGAGGTGGGCGATTTCGTCCGCGCCGGCCAGGTTGTAGCAGTGATGGACCAGGTTTCCCTGAACCAGTCAAGACTTTCAATGGTCAATGACTCAGTGGAGTTCTCCCGTCTCAAGGGCCTGTATGAGGAAGGCGGCGTTTCAAAGTCCGACCTCGACGCAATGGAACTCAAGTACAATGTCTCCCGCAGCCAGTACGAGAACATTCTCGAGAACACCATTCTCCGTTCCCCTATCTCCGGAGTCATCTCCGCAAGGAACTACGACAGGGGTGACATGTACACAGGCACTCCTATCTATGTAGTGGAGCAGGTTACTCCGGTGAAGCTCCTCGTGGGCATTTCCGAGGCTGACTACACCAAGGTCAAGAGGAATGATACAGTGGAGATTACCGTTGATGCAATCCCTGGAAGGACATTCTCCGGCCGCATCAGCAGGATTTACCCTACTATTGACCCGTCCACCCATACCTTCACTTCAGAGATACAGGTGACCAATGCGGACAGGGCCCTCAAGCCGGGAATGTATGCCCGCGTAAAGGTTCTCTTCGGCGTGAACCACAGTATCGTCGTGCCTGACAACTGCATCGTGAAGCAGCAGGGTTCCGCAGTACGTTCAGTATATGTCCTCCAGGAGGACGGTACCGTCAAGGAGACCGTGGTTACTCTCGGACGCCATTTCGGACAGGAGTATGAGATTCTCACCGGTCTCAATGAGGGTGACAAGATTGTCGTCAAGGGACAGGGCAGCCTCAAGGACGGCGAGAAAGTTAATGTTCAGTAATATTTAGCGCAGACAATTATGAGTATATACAGATCAGCGGTGAACAATCCGGTGACGACCACGTTGCTTTTCGTGGCATTCGCCATCTTCGGAGTGTTCTCGTTCATAAATACCTCGATTGCGCAGTTCCCGGACTTCGATGCCAATGTCATAATGGTGATGTCGGCTTACCCGGGTGCAAGTGCTGCAGATATCGAGACCAACCTCACCAAGGTCCTCGAGAATGGACTCAATGGTGTGAGCGACCTGAAGGACATTACTTCCAGGTCAAAGGAAAATATCTCGATGCTTATCCTGGAGTTCAACTACGGAGTGGACATCGATGTGGCGACCAATGATGTGAGGGACAAGCTGGACCTCCTCAATTCATCGCTTCCGGACCAGGCATCTACTCCTGTGATCTTCAAGTTCAGTATGGACGATATGCCTGTCTATATTATGTCGGCTACTGCCGAACACAGTCTGCCGGGACTGAACAAGATTCTGGACGACAAGCTTTCAACGCCTCTCGCCAGGGTCAAGGGAGTAGGTTCTGTCAATGTGACAGGTGCTCCTACCCGTGAAATCCAGGTATATTGCGACCCTCACAAGCTTCAGGCTTACGGTCTGTCAATCTCCCAGGTTTCATCCATCATCGCGTACGAGAACAGGAATGTTCCGAGCGGTAACATTGATATAGGTCAGGAGACATATTCCCTCCGTATCCAGAAAGAGTTCAAGGACCCTTCAGAACTCCTTGACATTGTCCTCGGCTACAGGGACGGCAATGCCATCTATCTCCGTGATGTCGCCACTATTGTCGATGATATGGCGGAAAAGGAGCAGGAGGCCATTACCGACGGAAGCCGTGCTGCCCAGATTTCCATCCAGAAGCAGACCGGAGCCAATACCGTGAATGTGATCAAGGCTGTCAAGAAAGAACTTGTCAAGATTGAGAAGGATCTTCCTCCTGACATCAAGATCATCAATGTGATGGACAGTTCCGACAACATCATCAATACCATCAATTCCCTGAAGGAGACCATCCTGATTACCTTCCTCGTCGTGATGCTCGTCGTGTATGTCTTCCTCGGAAGATGGAGGGCTACATTCATCGTCATCATCTCTATTCCTATATCGCTGCTCGCATCCCTGATTTATCTGTATGCGACAGGCAATACGCTGAATATCATTTCAATGTCGGCGCTCTCCATTGCAATCGGTATGGTCGTGGACGATGCGATTGTGGCATTGGAAAACATTACCACGCATATTGAGAGGGGTGAGAACCCGAAGGAGGCCGCAGTTCACGGAACCGGCGAGGTGGGTATTTCCATCATCGCTTCCACATTGACAATGCTCTGCGTGTTCCTTCCTCTGACCATGGTGACCGGTATGGCCGGTATCATGTTCCGCCAGCTCGGATTCATTGTCAGCTTCATCATGATCGTGTCCACCACGGCTGCGCTTACTCTTGTGCCGATGATGTGCTCGAGGATGCTCAAGGCCAACCCTAAGAAGGGCAAGCTGCACAATCTCCTCTTCACTCCTATTGACAAGGGCCTCAATGCCATATCTGACGGCTATGCCAAGGTCATCAACTGGGCAGTGCGCCACAGGAAGACTGTGATATTCTCCGCTTTCGGGATCCTCGTTGCATTCGTTGTCCTTCTCGGACCGAAGCTCAAGAACGAGTACTTCCCTAAGACCGACCAGGGTCTTGTGACAGTATCCCTTGAACTCAATGCGGGTACCGCCCAGGAAGTTACCGGACAGGTCGCTGCCAACCTCTACAATGACTTTGTACGTGACATCCCAGAGATGACTGTATGCAGCTATACCTTTGGACAGGCAGACTCCGACAATGCCATTGCAAGTATGCGTACCAATGGTTCAAACATTATCTCAATGTACGTGAACCTTGGAAGTATGGAGGACAGGGAGCGTTCGACCGGTGAGATTGCCGAGATAGTTCGTGCCAATATCAATAAATACCCTGAGATTCACAAAGCTACTGTATCCGAGGGTATGGGTGGAGCTGGTAGTGCCCCGTCTGTTGAAGTCGAGGTTTACGGATACAGCTTCGAGACCACGGACGCAGTGGCAAGGGAGATTCAGGAAAAACTTCTTGCCGATCCTGCATTTACCGAGGTTACCCTCAGCCGTGACCAGTACACCCCTGAGTATCAGGTGGATTTCGACAGGGCCAAACTTGCTGCAAATGGTTTGAATTCAACTACTGCCGCTGCTGCCGTAAGCGCCGCTATGAGCGGTTCGGTGAACTCCTACTACCGTGAGGATGGTGACGAGTATGACATCAGGGTAAGGTATGCCCGGGATTACAGGACAAGCGTGGCTGACATTGAAAATATCATTATCTATTCCGGAACCGGCAACCCTATCAGGGTCAAGGACCTTGGCAATGTCATCGAGACGGAGGTGCCTCCTACCATCGAGCGCAAGAACAGGCAGAGGGTGATTACCGTCAAGGGTATCATTTCCGATGATCACGCTATGTCGGACGGTGTCGCCGCCGCAAACCAGATCATTGACAATATGGACATTCCTTCGGAACTTTCCGTGCAGATTGCCGGAGACTTCGAGGACCAGATGGAGATGTTTACCAGCCTCGGTATCCTTATGGTGCTGATTATCATCCTGGTATATATGGTGATGGCATCCCAGTTCGAGTCATTCATGAGTCCGTTCGTAATTATGTTCTCAGTTCCGTTCGCCTTTGTCGGTGTGATTCTCGGACTTTGGATTACGGACACCGCACTCAGCGTCATCGCCTTGATTGGTATCTTGATTCTTATCGGTATCGTGGTGAAGAACGGTATTGTGCTCATTGACTACACCATCCTTCTCCGTGAGAGGGGAATGGGTATCCTCGAGGCCTCCGTCGAGGCAGCCAGAAGCCGTCTGCGTCCTATCCTCATGACCACCCTCACCACAGTCCTCGGTATGATTCCTATGGCTATCGGTACAGGTGAAGGTTCGGAGATGTGGGTTTCTCTCGGTGTGACAGTGGCTTGGGGTCTTTCTATCTCGACCCTCGTTACCCTCGTGCTTATCCCGACAGTTTACTGCGTATTCGCTACCAGACAGGAAAGCCGCAAAGCCAGGAAAGCAGCCAGACTTGCAGCAGCCAAATAATAATGAATGAGTTATGAAAGCATTGTTTATAATATACAACCAGGCCTACAACGAGGAGATTGTAGAAGTCCTCGAGGCCCACGGACAGAGGGGGTTCACCCGCTGGCAGAATATTGATGGAAGGGGTTCCGTCGACGGAATTCCGAGATACGGCAACCACGCCTGGCCGGAGCAGAACCACGGCATCCTTACCTTTGTGTCTGATGACAAGGTGGCAGGCATCGTGGCTGATCTCAAGGAGAAGGATGAAAAGACTCCGAAACTCGGTCTCAATGCCTTCATTTGGGAGGCAGGACAGGCATTCTGAAGATATTTTTACTATGGTTATGGTTGGCGCGTTTTTGGAAAAACGCGCCAATTGTTTATATTTGTGAATTGATTTTTAAATATTGAGAATTATGGCAAAAGTAGTTACAACCGCAAACTTCGCGGATATTATCGCCGGACCTCTTCCGGTAGTAGTGGATTTCTGGGCAACCTGGTGCGGACCGTGCCGCGCTATTTCGCCAATCGTCGAGGAGATTGCAGCTGAGTATGATGGTAAGGCCGAGGTCGTAAAGTGCAATGTGGACGACTGTGACGAGATTGCTGCCCAGTACGGCATCAGGAGCATTCCTACGCTCCTTTTCTTCAAGGGCGGCCAGGTCGTTGACAGGCTTGTCGGAGCCGCTCCGAAGGCTACCATCACAGGGAAGATTGACGCGATTTTATAATCTTGGATATTATGAAGAACATACTGACAATCGCGCTTTCCTGCGTGATGCTTTTGGCCGTGCCTGCTATGTCAGGGGCTGCGAGCAGGGGCCACGCAAGAGTTGGTGTCACGGCCGGATTCACCTCATCGTCATCGAATCCGCGGAATTGGGATGCCAGCTCACTCAAAAGATTTCACGTCGGATTGTCGGCCCAGCTTCCGATAGCATTGGGCTTCGCAATCCAGCCCGCCATTCTTTACCAGGCCAAGGGAACCAAACTTGACGGGTCCATTGACGAAGGCTCGCAATACACGGCTGATGTCAATGCCAGAATTGGCTACGTTGAGGTTCCTGTCCAGATTCAGTGGGGTCCGGATCTCGTTGCACTCAGGCCTTACGTGTTTGCGGAACCGTTTGTAGGCTACGGACTTACGGCCAAGGCCAAGAGTTCCGAGGGCGGCGTGTCGCTGAAGACCAATTCATTCCGTGAGGCCGGTCTGGCAAGATGGGAGTACGGTCTTGGTCTCGGTGCCGGCATTGACATCTGGAAGCTCCAGGCAGCTGTCAAGTATTACTGGAATTTCGGCTCTCTCTACAATGACAGCGGAAAGTTGAACAACATCGGTGGCCAGATCAAAGATGCTTTCAAGGACCGCCGCAGTTTCAACGGAGTATCGGTTTCATTGTCTTTCTTCTTTTAGGATATGGGAGAGAGAAGGCTTGTGGTGTTCTGTTCTGCGAGTAATGACATTGATCCGCTCTACAACAGGGCGGCGTGCGATTTTGCCCGTAGCGCCTGTGCCAAGGGATATGAAATAGTCTCCGGGGGTACCGTGAAGGGGACTATGGGAGTGATTTCCAAGGCAGTTGAGAAATGTGGCGGCGTTCACATAGGGATTCTTCCCCGCTTCATGGAAGAGTTTGCTTTCCCGGGCCTTTCAACTCTTGTCTGGACGGATACCATGTCAGGGCGCAAGGAAAAGATGAGGGAGGGGACCTGTGCGGCAGTTGCTCTTCCGGGAGGTATAGGAACCCTGGATGAACTGGTTGAGACCCTGACACTTGCCAAACTCGGTAAATACTCCGGGAAGATAATGGCATTGAACATTGGCGGTTTCTATGACAAGTTCATTGAACTGCTGGATTTTTATGTTTCCACAGGGATGCTGGACGAGGCTTCCAGAAACTTGATATCGTTTCCGGCGACTGTGGAAGAATTGATTGATATGCTCTGACAATGGATTATAACGCCATCAAGGATACTTTGAAGAATGACCTGGACAGGGTTGATTCTGTAATAGGGGCCTCGCTTGCCTCGGACATCGATTTGCTGGACAAGACCAACAAGTCGATTGTTTCGCATTCAGGCAAGAAGCTCAGGCCCGTTCTCTCGCTGCTTTCCGCAAGAGCCTGCTCGGGCGGGTTTGTTACCGGTGATACGGTGAGATATGCTGCCGCCGCCGAGCTCCTGCACAATGCTACCCTGCTTCACGACGATGTGGCAGATGACAGCAGGCAGCGCAGGGGGATGCCGACGGTGATGTCTCTTCTTGGCGGGAGGGCATCCGTCCTGCTCGGCGATTTCTGGCTGGTCAAGGCTATGGAGAATATCCTGAAAGGAGACAATTCATCCTCACAGGTGATCCGCATATTCGCAAAGACTCTCTCGGACCTTGCCGAAGGAGAGCTTCTCCAGCTCCAGAAAGCGGAGACCGGGGATACCACGGAGGTGGATTATTACAGGATCATATACAGCAAGACAGCTTCTCTTTTCGAGGCAGCTATGGTTTCCGCAGCAATTTCCGTGAGCGCCTCCGAGGATAAGAAGAAGGCTGTCAGGAATTATGCAAGGAGTCTGGGAACAGCTTTCCAGATCAAGGATGATATCCTGGATTATGACGGGGACCAGTCAATCGGCAAGCCTGTGGGCAATGACCTAAGGGAGCGCAAGATTACCCTGCCTCTTCTCGGTGCTCTTGCCAATGCCGGGGAAGATGAGGCAAGGGCGATCCGCAAGATGGTTTGCGATATTGAGCAACATTCTGATTATCAGGCAAAAATAGTGGAATTTGTGCGTGGACGCGGAGGCATTGCCTATGCATCTTCACGTCTTGATGAATATGTGGAGAATGCCAAAATCCAGCTCCGGCCCCTCGGGAGCGGCCCTGATGTGGCAATGCTTTCAGACATAGCTGATTTCGTGTCAATGAGGAAGTCGTGAGGTTCGGGGACGTCATAGGTAACGCTGAAGTGAAGCGGGCGCTTGTCGGGATGGCTGACAGCGGAAGGATACCGCATGCCATGATTTTCCACGAGAATGAAGGCTGCGGGGGACTTGCCCTTGCATTGGCCTTCTTCCAGTACCTGAACTGCCGTCATCATGCGGGTGCGGATTCCTGTGGAGAATGCCCGGCCTGCAACCAGATTAACAAGCTGATTTATCCTGACCTGCATTTCATATTCCCGGTCTCTGGCGAGAAGGTTACTTCGTCCACATTCCTGCCCCAATGGAGGGAACTGTTTGCGAAGAATCCGTATTTCACCGAGAATGAGCTGTATGAGGCTCTCGGGATAGAAAAGAAGTCCTCCAATATCTCTGTGGCTGATGCTAAGAGCATATTGTCGCAATTGTCATTGTCTTCATTTTCAGAAGGTTACAGGGCCGTGGTCGTATGGCTCCCGGAGAAAATGCAGGCGGAGGCTTCCAACAGGCTGCTCAAGATTGTGGAGGAACCGTCGGAGAAGACATTGTTCCTCTTCGTGACTCATTCTCCGGAAAGAGTCCTGAAGACAATTTCGTCAAGATGCCAGATGATAAGGGTATTGCCTGCGACGGCCGATGAGATAGCCGGGGCCTTGCCGAGATGGACAGGAGTTGACGGGGAGGCGGCCAGATATGCGGCTGATTTTGCTTCCGGAAGTATGGGCAATGCGATACGCAGTCTGGATGAGAAGGACAGGAACGTTATGATGATGGACCTCTTTACATCATTGATGGACAATGTGTTGGACCGTAATCTTCTCGGCACTCTCGATGCCGGCGATGCTCTTTCGGCATTGGATTCGAGGGAGAAGCAGAAGGCATTCTGCCGGTTTGCCGGCGACTGTGTGAGGAAGATTTATATGCTGCGTTCCGGGATGAAGGAGATTTCCGGGGTGAGGCCTGATGAAATGGATTTTTTCGTCAATGTCGCCGAGCGCTGCG
Source organism: Candidatus Cryptobacteroides sp. (assembly GCA_051870135.1). Classification (GTDB taxonomy): domain Bacteria; phylum Bacteroidota; class Bacteroidia; order Bacteroidales; family UBA932; genus Cryptobacteroides. Next base: position 8,672 of record JBJEBP010000348.1, read on the forward strand.
GAGATACATTCTGCGGCAAGGCGGAGGCCGCTCTCAGCAGGGCGTACAGGATGGTGGAGCGCAATGTGAACCAGAAGATAGTGTTCACCAACCTCGTTGACAGGCTTTTTGTCAGCGTTAAGTAAGATATTAATAGTCAATAATATATATGGATAACAATGAGAATATTCAGTTCGACTGCAGCCGTGGATGTACTGTTACGCGGAATGAGAAGGATGAGCTGAATTGCACATATAGGCGGGGCTGCTGCAAACTTGAGGACTACGACTGGCTTCAGGGCGTGTCCCAGCGGCAGTTTTCCGATATTTTCGAGGTGAGGTTCAAGAATACCCGCAAGGGTTTCTATGTCAATGCTTCCGGCCAGAGTGTCAAGATGGGCGATATGGTCATCGTGGAGGCCCAGAGCGGCCACGACCTTGGAATCGTCACCCTGGAAGGACCGCTTGTCGGCCGGCAGATGAGATGTCGCGGCATTGATCCTGAGACAGCCGAGCTCAAGCGGATATACAGGAGGGCCAAACAGCTCGACATTGAGAAATGGCAGGAAGCCATTGCAAGGGAACAGGATACCATGATCAGGGCACGCCAGATAGCCGTGGAGCTCGGCCTGGAGATGAAAATCGGGGACGTGGAGTTCCAGGGAGACGGCACGAAGGCGATATTCTACTACATTGCGGACGGCCGTGTGGACTTCAGGCAGCTCATCAAGGTCTTCGCCGAGGAATTCCGTATCCGCATTGAGATGAAACAGATCGGGGCCCGTCAGGAGGCCGGTCTCATAGGTGGTCTCGGAGTCTGCGGAAGAGAGCTCTGCTGTGCGAACTACATTACCAATTTCAAGTCAATCACCACTGCAGCGGCGCGTTGCCAGGACCTTTCCCTGAATCCGCAGAAGCTTGCAGGACAATGCGGAAAGCTCAAATGCTGCCTCAATTATGAGGTCGCCACCTATATGGATGCCCAGGCAAGATTGCCGAAGGTTTCGGAACCTCTTGATTTCCAGGATGGCCTGGCCTATCTTGTGAAGACCGATATTTTGAGGGGGATAATGTATTTCTCATACGAGAAAGGCTCGCTGGCCAATACTTATCCTCTCGATGCGGCCGAGGTGAGGGAAATCATCAAGATGAACCGCAACGGCATCAAGCCTGAGTCGCTCAAGACCGAGCCTGAACCGGAGATTCCTGAGTTCATTTCTGCGGTAGGAGATGACAGCATTACCCGTTTCGATACTCCTAAGCGCAAGAAGAACAAGAACAACCGTGGAAAGGGCCAGCAGCGCCAGGGCGGAAAGAACAATGGCCGTGGCCGCCAGCGGAATGACAATAAAGCCAAAAACGGCAAGGATGGGGAGGCTTAGGAAGATAATCCTGTTCATGGCCTTGCCGATGGCTCTGTTCTCCTGTTCCGAACCGGATTCCTCGGAGATTTTCGTAAGGAACAGGGACAGGGATGCTGCGGGCAGATATGTCTTCGATGTGGATATGAAGGACTCGTCGCGTACATATTCAATGGATTTCTATGTGGCGTTTTCCTGCACGGGAAAGGTGTTTTCCTCTTTTTCCCATCTGCCTGCCAATGTGTTGTGGGTATCGCCGGAAGGTATTGTTTATGAGGATAATATATTGATTTACGGGGAAGCTTCGGAGTCTTCTTCGACTTTTCTCAAGGCGGTGAAGGCCCCATACAGGAAGGGTGCAGCCCCTGTTTCCTCAGGAATGTGGAAGGCTATGGTGTCCGTGCCTGCGGATTCTGTCGCCAAGTATGGAATTGCCGGACTGGGAATGAAAATAATCAAGGAATAATGGGACACGGAAAATTGAAGAAATTCAGTGAGAATGAGACATTTGCCTGTCTCCTCCAGCCGGATTCGTCGGAGATTCTGGCCGGGAAGGAGCCGGGAGCCGCATTTTCGCATTCTCCAATGGTGCTGAAGGACCATCCTGTCAAGGGCAGGTGGAATGAGAGGATGTTCGGCGGAAGGGATTGCCCGATTGTATTGGAGCTCGGCTGCGGGAAAGGGGAATATACCGTTGACCTTGCCGTCCGCAATCCCGGGATGAACTATATCGGTGTGGACATCAAGGGTGCAAGGATGTGGAAGGGTGCGAAGCAGGCAACAGAGGGAAATATTGTCAATGCCGCATTCCTGCGTACCAGAATCGAGTTCGTGGAGGCATTCTTTGCTCCGGGCGAGGTTTCTGAAATTTGGCTGACATTCTCTGACCCCCAGATGAAGAGCGAGAACAGCCGTCTTGTGAGCCCGATGTTCCTGGAGCGTTATCGCAAGTTCCTGAAACCGGGCGGAATAGTGCATCTCAAGACAGACAGTACCTTCCTGTATGAATATGCCAAGGCTGTATGCTCCGCCAATGGGCTGAAGGTCCTGGCCTCCACGGCTGACCTTTATTCGGAAAACCGTGAGTCAATGACGGGGCTTGCATCAGTTTGCGGCCCTGATGCAGTGGATGCCCTCTTCGAGGTGCAGACATTCTATGAGAAGAATTTCCTGAAGCAGGGCTTCAATATCAATTATATATCATTCACCATCGACAGGGAGGGGGATTACATATATCCGGAGTTTGATGCCGCCTATTGGCGTGCGGCCGAGGCTCCGCGCTTCCTGCCGGGACACCAGTTCTGATATGCCGGAGAAGAATCCATACGGTAGCGGTTTCATTGCGGATTTGCCTGAGCCTGAGACGATTGACGTCAGGGCGATTTTGGACTCCTACGAGGCCGGGGACATTGACCTGATATGCGTGCTGGGACCTACGGCTTCCGGCAAGACGAGGTATGCGGTGAGGCTTGCGAGGGAGTTGAACAGGCTTAGGGCCTGCGGTGATGCCGTTAGTGCTTCCGGGGGAAGGCCTGCTTGCAGTGCCGGGGCCGAGATCCTTTCTGGCGACTCCCGTCAGGTTTACCGTGGCATGGACATCGGGACAGGGAAGGATCTCTCTGAGTATGAGGAGATTCCTTACCATCTCATTGACATTGTGGATGCCGGTACGAAGTTCGATTTATATCAATATCAGAAGGCGTTCGAGGAGGCTTACCGGGATGTGGTCACACGTGGCGGAATTCCGATTCTCTGCGGAGGTTCCGGCCTTTACCTGGAGGCTGCCACCTGCGGGTATGAACTGCCGGATGTTCCTCAGAATCAGGAACTCAGGGCTAGGCTTGAGGATAAGTCAATGGAGGAGTTGACGGCAATGCTGGCGTCATTGAAGCCGCTTCACAACACTACCGATCTGGATACGAAGAAGCGTGCCATCCGGGCCATTGAGATTGCGCTTTATCAGCAGGCCCATCCTGTGACGAGGACGAGTTTCCTTCCGAAGAAGACTTATTATATCGGGACGCTGGTGAGCCGGGAGGAGAGGAACAGGAGGATTGACGCGAGGCTGGATGCGAGGATTGAAGAGGGGCTGGTGGACGAAGTCAGGAGGCTTATTGACGGGGGAGTCCCGCCGGAAGACCTTATGTATTATGGCCTTGAGTACAAGTTTGTTACCCAGCACGTTCTGGGGATATTGAGCCTTGAGGAGATGAAGTTGCTGCTGTCCAATGCTATACACCAGTTCGCGAAACGCCAGATGACCTGGTTCCGGGGGATGGAGCGGAAGGGAATGAAGATACATTGGGTGGAGCCGTAATCTTTCCCGTCATCCCCGGCTTGACCATCATCGTCATCCCCGGCTTGACCGGGGATCTAAAACCGAAAATGTTATGCCGAAAGCAAAGAGTAAAATACAAGTGAACAACAAGAGGGCCTCGTTCGATTACGAGTTCCTCGAGACCTACGAGGCCGGCATTGTCCTCGTGGGCACCGAAATCAAATCTATACGCGCAGGAAGAGTCTCAATGACAGACGCTTTCTGCTATTTCGACCACGGCCAGCTCTACGTCAAGGGTATCAATATTGCCCTCTATACCTGGGGCTCCTGGGGACAGCACGCTCCTCTGCGTGACAGGAAGCTTCTGCTTCAGAAGCGTGAACTCAGGCATCTCCAGACCAAGGTGAAAGAAAAGGGCCTCACCATCGTGGCGGTAAGGCTCTATATTGCCGACAACGGCTATGCCAAGCTTCACATTGCCCTGGCCAAGGGTAAGAAGGCCTACGACAAGCGCCAGTCTATCAAGGAGAAGGATCTCCGCCGCGAGATGGCCCGCGGGGAATAACCGGGCATCGTTTCGTCATACCCGGCCTGCGTTTTCGGAGGCTGACCCAAAAGCCAATTCTTTGTCATCTCGACCGAGCGAAGCGAGTGGAGAGATCTTTTGTAAAGGATTGACTATCAGTAGATATCTCGACTATGCACTTCGTGCTTCGCTCGATATGACAGCCTTTGGTGTCAGCCCTTCCGGGTTCCTGGCAGGTGGACATTGAGATATTTCCTCTTGCCCAATATGCAAAATTGACATACATTTACATAAAATCATTTGCAATGGAAACAGACAGAATAATCCTGCGCCCGTGGCAGGTGAGCGATGCGGCTGCATTGTACAAATATGCTTCCGACCCGGAGGTCGGGCCGAGAGCCGGATGGGCCCCTCACAAGTCATTGGAGGAGAGCATTGACATAATCAGGACGGTGTTCAACAACGACACGACCTGGGCCATTGTCCTGAAGGAGACCGGCGAGGCCATAGGTGCGGTGGGTTACGGTCCTTCCTGCGAATGCAGTCTTCCCGCCAAGGAAGGCGAACCTACCGTGGGCTACTGGGTTGCAAAGCCATATTGGAACAAGGGAATCTGCACCGAGGCCCTTGGCCTGATGATTCGTAACATCAAGACTGGCACGGATATAGACTCGCTTATCAGCGGACATTTCATTGACAACCCTGCATCAGGCAAGGTTATGGAGAAATGCGGCTTCGTCCCGACAGGGGAGGAATGCTTCGATGAAAGCCTTTACGGCGGTACAGGCAGACCAATCCGGGTGCTCCGGCTGGAGCTCCGGCTTCTACACTCAGCCCATGCATTGCCTAGGCAAACAAATCGTCCATAGTAATTACTTTTTGGAAGCGGCTTGAGTACTCGTTATGCTTAATGCCGTAGGTGGTGATGAGCACTGAAACAATTGTCCTTTTATGCTTCGTGAATTCTTCCGTAGCTGATATCCTGTCCTGAATGCGTCTTGCGTAATTTCCATTGACGACAAAGTCTCCACGGCAGAATTTTATCTCGCATACATTTACAACTCTGTCGTCCCGGTCGATTATCAGGTCAATCTGCATTCCAGGGGTTTCGTCAGCGCCCTCAACGCTCCACGATGACTCCTTTGTAACTACGCCCGATATTCCCAACGCCTGCTTGACTTGTTCAATATGGCTGAAAACAACTTCCTCGAATGCCAATCCGAGCCAGCTGTTCATTGAAGGAGAATTAGAATTGTTCTGCCAGTATCTAGCATTTCCGATGTTGTCTTTTACGTGGTGCAGGTAGAAATAGCAGAAAGGGTCCGCCAGTTTGAATTTTTTCTCCCGTTCGCCGAATGGAAGATATGAGGAAATGAAGTTGCTTTTCTCCAAGGCTTGCAATGCACTCGAAAATGTGCCGCCTGAAACATGCCTGAGCCCTTTCAAAATTTCGGACCGCGTCATACCGGACCGTTTTGTGCCCAGCAAGGCTACAATTTCTTTCAGCGTATCCGGATTTGTGAACTGTGACTTGAACAGTTTGTCGAATTCGTCTGAAAGTATGCCGTCCTTGTCAAACAAGGTGGCGTCAATATTCTGCGCCACGCTAAGGTCATTGCGGAACTGTGAAAGGTAGTATGGTATTCCACCAAAGGCCATATAACTGAGTACAATATCGTAATTGTCCATATGGAAGCCTTCGGAAATGAAGTACTCCCTGCATTCCTTCAGGGTGAAAGGCTTTACGAAGATTTTGGAAGTGACCCTATCGTACAGACCTCCCTTGCTGGACAGCATCTCGTCTGCTATACAGGAGGTTGCGCTTCCGCATACAATTAGCTTCACGTGTTTCCTTGACAGACACCAGTCGTTACAAAAATGTTCGAATGCTGACAAAAAAGTGGAGCGGGGACTGTCCATCCAGGGGAGTTCGTCGATGAAGACAACTTGCTTCCCTCCTGTGTACCTGCGGTCAAGAAGCTCTTGCAATAAATGGAATGCTTCCTGCCATGTCTTCGGACAGGGGACACCTGCTTCAAGGCCGTATGTCTTGAGGGAGTAGTAGAATTCTTGCAGCTGTGCCTTCATCAGCCCGGCTTTCTTCAGCCCTGCGGGCGAGACTGCTGTGTGCTTGAATGCATAGGTGTTGGAAAAGAACTCATTGACCAGATACGTCTTTCCAACTCGGCGTCTTCCGTAAACGACGATTATCTCCGCTCTGTTGCTGTCAACAGCTCTCCCGAGCTTGTATGATTCTTCTTTTCTTCCTATCATAGAACTGCTTTATTTAGCCACAAAGATATAAAATCACCATCATTTGGCCAAATAAAAAATTTTATTCAGCCAAACAGTTCCGAAACAGTACTCATTTGGCCGAATAAAATTAAAACATTCGGGCGGAAATTTGCTGAGGCATCAGTGCGCGGACTCCTAAAGCCCGAACGCCTTCTTGACATCATCGACGGCGTCAAGAAGCTCCCAGCCGAAGAACTGGAGCACTTTCTCCACTTCCTTGCCGTCACGGATAAGCTTCACGGCCTTGCGGTAAGGCTTTCGGCCGAAATGACCGTATGAGGCGGTCGGCTCGTAGATAGGGTTCTTGAGGTCGAATTTCTCAATGATTTTCGCAGGCCTGAGGTCGAAGATTTCACCAACTTTTTCAGCGATGAACGCATCATCCAATTTCTTCCCGGATGCATCGCAAGCGGCTGAACCATAAGTATCTACGAAAATGCTTACAGGCTTTGCCACACCGATGGCGTAGGCCAGCTGGACGAGGACTTCATCTGCCACTCCGGCTGCCACGAGGTTCTTCGCAATGTAGCGTGCGGCGTATGCGGCCGACCTGTCCACCTTGGACGGGTCCTTCCCGGAGAAGGCTCCTCCGCCATGTGCACCCCTTCCGCCGTATGTGTCCACAATTATCTTCCTGCCGGTCAGGCCGGTATCTCCGTGCGGGCCGCCGATAACGAACTTGCCCGTAGGATTGACGTGGAGGATGAAATCGGTATTGAACAATGCCGCAGTCTTCTCAGGCAGCCTTGCAATGACTTTAGGCAGGAGGATGGTCCTGACATCATTCTCAATCTTGTCGTGCATTGCCTTGTCCACCCTTTCCTGGCCATATTGCCTTACGGCATCATTGTATGTCATTTTTCCGAGTTCCGGGGCGGTGAACTCATCGTGCTGGGTCGATACCACGATGGTGTGGACGCGAACCGGCCTGTGCGCCTCGTCATACTCGATGGTGAACTGGGACTTCGAGTCTGGCCTGAGATATGGCATCAGGTCGTGGCTCTTGTGGCGGATTTCCGCGAGCACTTCCAATGTAAGATGTGACAGGTAAAGCGGAAGCGGCATATACTCCTCGGTATCCCTGCAGGCATAACCGAACATCATTCCCTGGTCGCCGGCTCCCTGTTCCTCCGGGTCGGTGCGGACAACGCCCCTGTTGATGTCGGCGCTCTGCTCGTGGATGGCCGAGAGGACTCCGCAGGAATTGCCGTCGAACATATAGGCGGCCTTGTCATAGCCAATCTTGTTGATGACCTCGCGTACCTTGGTCTGGATATCGACGTATGCGTGCTCTGCCCTGACCTCACCTCCGACCACGACGAGCCCGGTGCTGCAGAATGTCTCGCAGGCCACTTTTGACTCCGGGTCCTGCCTGAGGAATTCGTCGAGGATGGCGTCCGAAATCTGGTCGGACACCTTGTCCGGATGTCCTTCGGATACTGATTCTGATGTAAACAAGTAGTTCATTTCCAATATCTTTAAGTAGTTGCCACAATGTGGCTGTTAATCTCAATCCCGGTTTTCCGGGCTATTTATCTTTTTTGCCTGGCGCTGCCCGTCCGGGTGCAACAAAAAACGCCCCCGGGGTGGAGACGTCACAAAACACAAAACATTGATATGAAAAACTGCCACACAGGTGGCGAAGTCAACATTTTAGCATTTTTTAACGTGGTTGCAAGCAGGCAAATCTCTCCACTTTCTGTTTTCGGAGCGCAAATATACTGCCTTCCTGCCGGATATGCAAATTTTTCCATTGTTTTCGCTGAAAATACTGGACTTATGAATTCCAACATTTGTTAAAATACTGTAAATATGTCAATTATAAATCCATTTATAGGGCGATATTGCAGTTTTGTGGTAGGAATTTGTTAATATAATTTTCGTATTTTATTGGAAATTCCTAACTTCGCACCGTTATTATTTATAATTTATAACTTAACAGTAATGAGACATTCATTAAAATTCTTATCATTCCTCCTGGCAGGAGCAATGACCATCACGAGCGCATTCGCGCAGGTCACCACCTCCTCGCTCAACGGACGTGTTACCGACGAAAAGGGACAGCCGGCTCTTGGCGCCGCTGTGGTAGCGACACACGAGCCGTCCGGTACTGTTTACGGTGCCGTTGTCAATGAGAACGGCCAGTACAACATCGTAGGTATGCGCGCGGGCGGACCTTACAAGATTGAGATTTCATCCGTAGGTTACGCAAGTGTAGTCTACAAGGATGTTACAATCCAGCTCGCAGACGCCTACAAGCTCGATGCTGTCCTCAAGGAGTCCACGGAATTCCTCGAGGAAGTAGTTGTCGTAGGAACTGCAAAATCCAAGTTCAGCAGTGAAAAGACAGGAGCTGCAACCAACATTTCCAATTCCCAGATGACCGCTCTCCCTACCGTCAGCAGGAGCATTGAGGATGTTACCAGACTTTCCCCATACGGTGGAAACGGAATGAGCTTCGCAGGAACTGACGGACGTACCGCCAACTTCACTGTCGATGGTGCGAACTTCAACAACAACTTCGGTCTCAGCGACAATCTCCCTGGAGGCGGCAATCCTATCTCCATCGATGCAATCGAAGAGCTCCAGGTCGTTATTTCCCCTTACGATGTACGTCAGACCAACTTCATCGGCGGTGGCGTGAACGCTATCACCAAGTCCGGTACCAACACATTCAAGGGAACCGCCTACGTTTATCACAAGAACGAATATATGCGCGGCGACTATGTTGACGGAGAAGCCGTTTCAGGCGCCCGCGACAAGGACCGCAACACTATTTACGGTCTCACCCTCGGTGGTCCTATCATCAAGAACAAACTCTTCTTCTTCGTAAGTGCCGAGATGGCCAAGACTCCTTCAGTTGCAGTTCGCTGGAGAGCTTCCGAGAATGGAGTAGGTGACGATGTCAAGTATCTCTCATACTGTACTGTTGCGGATATGGAGAGAGTTGCAGAGCACGTGAAGACAAAGTACGGCTATGATCCGGGTTCATATACCAATTTCCCTGCAGACCAGAGCAACAAGAAGCTTCTTGTCCGCCTTGACTGGAACATCAATGAGAAGAACCGTCTCGCCGTAAGGTACAACTACACCAACAACCTCCAGTGGAATGCCCCTAATGCATCCTCAATGGACGGCGGTACACGTTCCGCATACGGACGTACCTCCCTGTACTCAATGGCCTTCTCCAACTCGATGTACTCGATGAAGAATCTTGTCCATTCAGTATCAGTCGACTTGAACAGCCGTATCAACAACAACCTCTCGAACCAGTTCCTTGCAACATTCTCAAAGCTTGACGATGTCCGCGGAACCAACTCAAGCGAGTTCCCGTTCATTGATATCCAGGACGGTACCGGCACCAACACCCAGTACATGGCTCTCGGACTTGAACTCTTCACACATAACAACGCCGTTCACAACACTGTGTTCAATGTGAAGGACGACCTCGTTTACTACAAGGGTGACCACAAGCTCACAATGGGTCTCAACTATGAGTACCAGATGGCTGACAACGCCTATATGAGAAACGGTACAGGTTACTACAGGTACGCCAGCGTTGACGATTTCATCAACGGTGCCGCTCCTGAGGTAGTCTGCCTTACCTACGGTTATGACGGTGAGACCAATCCTGCCGCACGCGTGCGTTTCCACAAGGCAGGTCTCTACGCACAGGACGAGTGGAGTGCCACTGAAAGGTTCAAGCTTACCTACGGTCTCCGTCTCGACGGCCTCTTCTTCTCGAATGCCGACCTTACGACCAACAATGCCATCAAGGCCATCGACTACTACGAGAATGACGGATCCATCCGTCACATTGATACAGGCAAGTGGCCTTCAGCCCAGGTTTCAGTATCTCCGAGAATCGGTTTCAAATGGGATATCCTCGGTGACAAGAGCCTTGCTCTCCGCGGCGGTACCGGATTCTTCTCCGGACGTCTTCCGCTCGTGTTCTTCACCAATATGCCTACCAACTCAGGTATGGTTCAGTACCAGGCACAGCTCAATGAGAAGAACCTTGCCAACAAGGGCATTGAAGGCGGCATGAGCAACTTCGCCGGCGGTCTCGTTACAGACGCCAATGGCAAGGCTACCACCCTGGCTCTCCTTGACAAGCTCATCAGCCTCGGCTATCCTTCAACCATCTCTCCTGACGAGGGAACTGTACCTTCTTCAATCTCTGCCGTTGACCGCAAGTTCAAGATGCCTCAGGTCTGGAAGACCTCTCTCGCATTGGACTACAACTTCCCTACATCATTCCCATTCTCACTCTCAGTCGAGGGAATCTACAACAAGAAGATCAACGACGTGACCATCACCGACTGGAGCATGCTCAATCCTGACGGATTTGCAAGATGGAACGGTGCTGACAGCCGTCCTATGTTCCCTGAGACCTTCAGGACCGGTACCAAGGCATTTGTTCTCTCCAATACTCACAGGGGATACGGTTACTCAGCCAATGTTACTTTGAACATGAGCCCTTGCCAGGGCCTCAGCATCATGGCTGCCTACACCCACACTGCTTCAAAGGAGGTTACCGGCATGCCTGGTTCAGCAGCTGAGTCAGCATTCACATACGTTCCTTCCGCATCAGGCCCTAACAGGCTCAAGCTCCACAACTCCCAGTATGTTACTCCGGACCGCTTCATCGCATCCATCACTCATCACGACAAGAGCGGCAACCACTTCAGCTTCATCTATGAGACCTGGAGAGGCGGATACAACTACTCTTATATGCTTGCAAACGATATGAACGGTGACGGCTACAGCTATGACGCCCTCTATATCCCTACTGACAAGGAAGTTGCTGACGGCGAGTTTAGATTCGTTTCCGACGGAGACCGCGACCGCTTCATGGACTATGTTCACAAGGACAAGTACTTGAGCAAGAACCAGGGCAAATATGCCGAGGGTTATAGCGTATATTCTCCTTGGGTTCACAGGGTTGACTTCGGTTACAAGCACGATT
>JBJEBP010000349.1:0-4786 GCA_051870135.1 Candidatus Cryptobacteroides sp.
AAAGGCGGTGGAGGAAGTGGTATCCCGCCTGCAGTATGTGGCAGATGTCGGGTTGTCCTATCTCACTCTTGACAGGGCCTGCAATACTCTTTCAGGAGGTGAAAGCCAGCGAATCAACCTTGTCACAGCCCTCGGCAGCTCGCTGGTCGGCTCAATGTACATCCTGGATGAGCCGAGCATTGGACTCCATCCCCGTGATACCGACAGGCTGATCGGGGTTCTCAAAAGACTGAGGGACATAGGCAACACTGTTGTTGTCGTGGAACACGACGAGGAAATCATCAAGGCTGCGGATTTGCTTATCGATATGGGCCCGAAGGCAGGAGTTGACGGAGGAGAGGTGATTTTCAAGGGTGTAGCCACGGAGGCCTCCGCTGAAGATGTCGGGAGGTCGGTTACATTGCAGTATCTTACAGGGGCAAGGGCACGTATTGCAAGGCCAAGGCGGAGCTGGAACTATGCTATCAAAGTCGAAGGCGCGATGGAGCATAATCTCCGGGGAATTGATGTATCATTCCCGCTCGGTGTTCTCACGGTAGTATCGGGTGTGAGCGGCAGCGGCAAGTCGTCCCTTGTCGGGGATATACTTTATCCTGCATTGTTCCGGAAACTCAATGAAACCGGCCAGATGCCCGGCGCATTCAGGAAACTCTCCGGCAACATTGACCGTATATCGGCCGTGGAATATGTTGACCAGAATCCCATTGGCCGGAGTTCACGCTCCAATGCCGTGACTTACCTCAAGGTTTATGACGATATCCGCAAACTGTTCAGCGAGCAGCAGTACGCAAAAATCAACGGTTTCACGCCATCATTCTTCTCGTTCAACCAGGATGGAGGACGATGCTCGGAGTGCCAGGGAGAAGGCTATGTCCATATAGGGATGCAGTTCATGGCTGATGTTACAATGCTTTGCGAGGCCTGTGGCGGCAAGCGTTTCAAGCCGGAGATCCTGGAGGTCAGATACAGGGGGAAGAATATTGACGATGTCCTGAATATGAGCGTAGGGGAGGCAATCGACTTCTTCTCGTCCCAGCCGGAGCCGGCGGCCAGGACAATCGCGGCGCGGCTGCAACCCCTTGTGGATGTGGGCCTTTCCTACATCAAGCTTGGCCAGAGCAGCAGTACACTTTCCGGAGGAGAGAGCCAGAGAATCAAGCTTGCCTATTTCCTTTCAATGACAGACTCGAGCCATAAGAAGATAATGTTCATCTTCGATGAGCCTACTACGGGCCTGCATTTCCACGATGTGGAGAAACTTGTCAAGGCATTCGACTCGCTGCTCGACCGCGGTCATACAGTGGTGGTCGTGGAGCATAACCTGGACGTGATACGTTCGGCCGACTGGCTGATTGAACTTGGTCCGGGTGCAGGTGACGAGGGTGGCAGGCTGGTATTTGCCGGAACGCCAGAGGATTTGTCCCGTCAGCCAGGCTCAGCGACGGCTCCATATTTGAGATTGGAATAGTGGCGTTTTGGATAATCAGGAGTGTTTGCAGCTGCAGCATGTTTTTCTAATTGCCAAATAAGTTCTATCTTTGCACGATTTCTTTTATTCGAACAATGCTTGTATGATATGGATGTGGATTTCGTAATAACCTGGGTGGACATGAACGACCCTGAGTGGCTCGGGGAGTACTTGAAATACCGTAATGACAAGCATAATACCAAGAATGGCGTTTCCGTGGCCCGTTTCAGGGACAACGGTTTCCTCCGGTACTGGTTCCGCGGTGTGGAGAAGTTCGCCCCCTGGGTGCGCAAGATTCACTTCATAGTGAGCGGCCGCATTCCATCGTGGCTTGACACGTCCAACCCGAAACTCCATATTGTGCGTCACGAGGATTTTATCCCCAAAGAGTACCTTCCAACCTTCAATTCAGTGGTGATAGAGCGCTATATTCACAGGATTCCGGGACTGAGCGATCACTTCGTGTATTTCAATGATGATTTCTACATAATCAACCATCTGCCGGTGGAGCGGTTCTTCAGGAACGGACTTCCTTGTGACATTGCTGTACAGGACTACAATCCGTCCTGGTCCCAGTGGTATAGGAGAATAAAGAACAACCTCAGGATAATCAACCGCCATTTCAGCAAGAAGGAAGTGATGGAAAAATGGCACGACAAATGGTTCCACGAATGCTATGGATTCAAGGCCCGCTGGAACTACATCCTCCGCTTCCATGACAAATTCATCACCCTGCGTGTCCCTCATAATGCCCAGCCTTATCTGAAGTCAACATTTGAGGAGGTGTGGGCTGCTGCCGGAAAGGAGTTGTCTGAAACTTCGGTGAACAAGTTCCGCGCACTCGACGACTACACACCGGAACTGTTCCGCACCTGGCAAATCTGCTCAGGCAATTTCGAACCATACAACACGTATGGCGACACCAGGATGTTCCCCCTTATGGTGCGCCCGAGGCAGGCTATAAAGGCAATATATGAGCAGAAATACAAGCTCATCTGCCTCAATGACAATGTGCATATCCGCAACTATGAGACTGTAATTGGCAGGCTTGAGGCCGCTTTCCAGCATATACTTCCCGAAAAGTCAAGTTTTGAGATTTGAACCATGAACAAAGCACTTGCCGAAATAATAGCCGGAATGATTCCCCACAAGCATACGCGCAACAGGTGGAGAGGACTCTTGAGATATGGTATCATCAATGCCTGGAAACTGAAACGCCGTATAAGGGAAGATCATTCTACCCCGTCTTGTTATCTGGCTGTGTGTGCCATAGCCAAGAATGAAGGCCCGTACTTCAAGGAGTGGATAGAATGGCATTTGAAACAGGGCGTGGAGAAATTCTATGTCTATGACAATGAAAGCACTGACAATACCAAAGAGGTCCTGGAGCCGTATATAGAATCCGGTGTCGTGGAATATACGTTTTTCCCGGGCCGCAAGCGTCAGCTCGCTGCCTACGATGATTGCTTCGAACGTCACCGCTTTGATGCACGGTGGATTGCTGTTATTGACATTGATGAATTCATTGTGCCACAGAAGGATGACTCAATTCCGCATTTCCTGGAACGTATGGAGGGTTATGCTGCTGTGGAAATCAACTGGCTGGTATATGGCAGCTCCGGTGCCAGGAAGAAAGAGGAGGGCGATGTCATGCAGAGATTCCGCAGGCACTCTCTTCCGGGACACATTCTTAACCGGCACGTCAAAAGCATTGTTGACCCTCGTCAGGTTTGTTGTATGATCGGATGTCACGAGGCGGCGCGCATATCAGGCAAGGCTGTTGACCCGGACGGCAACGTTATAAAGAAAAATTTCAGGGACCGGGAGCCACGGCAGGATGTGATAAGAATCAATCACTATGCAATAAAGTCCTACGAAGAGTTCCTTGCAAAGCGGGCACGAGGACGCGCAAGGACCAATTCCATGCGCGATTTTGACTACTTCGAACAGTATGACCTGAATGATATGGAGTAAAATTCTATTAATATAAAACATAACAGAAAAACTTATGAATAAAACTGAACATCCGCAGGTTGTGGTCTCGATGACCTCCTTCCCACAGGCAATACCATACGCTGTCAAGGCAGTCCAGTCAATTCTTGACGGCTCTGTCCTGCCCGACAAACTGATATTGTATCTGACCTTTTCGCAGTTCGGGGAAGCCGGCATTCCGGAAGAGTTGACCAGGCTTGCCGGGAGCAACCCTGTCTTTGAAATCAGGAATTATGACATTGACATACGATCCTACCGCAAACTGATTCCTGCGCTTGCCGACTTTCCTGACGCAGTCATCGTCACTGTGGATGATGATGTCCATTATCACCGCAATATGCTGCGCGACCTGTTGAAGATGTATTCCATTGATCCGCACGCAGTCTGGGCTCATAGAGTCAAGCGCATAAAACCAGGGACGCCTTACAGGAAATGGCGCAAATACCGCTGGTATCATTTCTGTTTCAAACGCTTCTACCGATCTTTCGCAAATCTTCAGACGGGTGTTGGCGGAGTACTTTATCCTCCGCATTCCCTTCGCGAGGATATGCTTGATGTTGAACTGTTTACCAAGACGGCTCCGAGCACCGACGACATCTGGTTCTGGGCTGCAGCCGTGCGGAATGGATATCCAGTGATACCTGTTCCTTTTGGACACAACAAGCCAAAGGGCCTGGACAAGCCAAAGAATCTTTCCCTCAAGACTGTCAATTTCAAGGGAAAGACCGACAGGAACACAATGGCGCTCAATGCTATTGTCGATCTTTTCCCTGAAATGAAGAAGCTGATTGGCATCAGGTAATTCCTTGATTGTCACAGTCTGTTGCTGTAGAAAGGCGTCTCCAGTGACTGGGCCTTTTCAGACGCCTCAATCACATATTTGCCTACAGGGTCCAAGGACGAACCCGTGCCCTGGAAATTGTCATACCTCCTGAAGATGTTGTAGAAGCCCTCGAAAGCAGGGTAACTGCTGTAGTTGCTCCTGTCTATCAACAGATTATCCAGCTGGGACTTGATGCTTCCGTCCTCATTGAGGGGACATATCTTGAAACTCAGGATATTGCCTATGTCCGTATTTATGGTATTTCCGTCATTGTCGGTATAGATTCCGGTGAGCATTTTGACGGCAAGTTGTGCGGTACTTTGGCTGAATGGGAAGTCATTGTTGTTCCCGTAGCTGTTGTTGCAGTATTTTGTCCGGTATTCAAGGCTGCCCTTGTTCGGGAGATTGTCCGCTGGAACAGGCACCAGCCCGACTGGTTTGTCCCCTGATATTGAGGAACTTATCCTGTCATTGCTGCCGATGGTACCTGTATTCTTCAATTT
>JBJEBP010000350.1:0-4785 GCA_051870135.1 Candidatus Cryptobacteroides sp.
ATTGAAACAATAGAAATATGTCAAGGATACTTAAAGTAGGTATGGTGCAGCAGTCCTGCGGGACTGACATTGCCGCCAATATTGCAAAACTCGAGAAGAATATAAGGGAATGTGCGGCGCAGGGAGCGCAACTCGTTGTCCTTCAGGAACTTCATAATAGCGTTTATTTCTGCCAGACGGAGGAGGCCGCCATCTGCGACCTCGCCGAGCCGATACCGGGACCATCTACGGAGAGATTCGGCGCATTGGCTGCGGAACTCGGCATTGTCCTGGTCCTCTCGTTGTTTGAGAGAAGGGCCCCTGGACTTTACCACAATACTGCGGTAGTCATAGAGAAGGACGGAACCATTGCCGGAAAATACCGCAAGATGCATATCCCGGACGACCCTTGCTTCTATGAGAAGTTCTATTTCACGCCCGGTGACCTGGGCTTCAAGCCGGTACATACTTCAGTCGGAGAACTCGGTGTCCTGGTATGCTGGGACCAGTGGTATCCTGAGGCTGCCCGCCTGATGGCCCTGAACGGGGCAGAACTTCTGATTTACCCGACTGCTATAGGTGGAGTCGGCACTGATTCCAGGGAAGAGCAGCAGACACAGCGGCAGGCCTGGCAGCTTGTCCAGAGGGGACATTCTGTTGCAAACGGTCTTCCTGTAATCACTGTCAACAGGGTAGGCCACGAGGACGATCCTTCCGGCAATACCATAGGCCTTGATTTCTGGGGCTATTCCTTCGCCACCGGCCCTCAGGGCGAGATCCTGGCACAGTTCAGCACTGATACGGAAGAAAACAAGGTAGTGGAGATTGACCTTGACCGCACCGAATACGTCCGCCGCGGCTGGCCATTCCTGCGTGACCGCCGTATCGATGCCTACGGGCCAATCCTGGACCGTTTCGGGAAATAATTACATCATATTCCACATTGCAGCCTGCACCTTGGCGTTCTTGGCGGAGTTCATCTTGCCGAAGTTGAACGATACCGAGGCGAGGAAGAATCTGCCCAGAATCTTGGAATAGACATCCTCGGAATACTCATAGCTGCTGGTGCGGCGGAGATTGCGGGTCTGGTTCAGTACATCATTGACGCTCAATGAAAGTGTGAACTTCTTGATGGTCTTGGCAGCCTTGATGTTCCAGTTCCATTCCGGGGAGCCGAATCCGTTCGAGTAGCCCCTGTAGAAATTGTAGCTCAGGTCTGTCTTGAGCTCCCAGCCGTGTCCGGGCTGGTACATTGCGTTGAAGGTCGGCTTGAAATCCCAGGTCGAAAGATTCGACGACTTGTTCAGGGAGTATCTGGAGACGGCATTGGCGGCGCTCATCCCGATGGTCAGGTCCAGTTTGTCAATGCTGTATTTCAGGCTGGCGGTGGCTGACCATCTGAACGTGCTCGAACGGCTTTGGGAGAAACCGCTGTCCCCGCTGTAGAATTTGTCACCCTTGGAATTGCCATAGAAGCCGGCGATGAAATCGTAGTAGTTGAAGCTTTCGGTATCAAGGCCGGACATTCTGGAAACGGCCTGATAGGACGTTGTGCTGTTGTATGAGGCGCTTCCAAAAATGGTGGTCGAGAAATGTCTTGCCTCTCCGAAGACCCTGTTGAATGTCGGGTTCAGGGATATGGACAATGTGGGTTTTTTCGCATTGACAGGAACTGAATATCGTATGCCGGAATCATCGAACCACGAGGCCTCCACCTCCTCCCGGCTGGACAAATTCGCATACCCGTATATCCTGAAGAAAGTGAATTTCTCCCGGTTGTTGAAGCTGTATGTCAGGTTGAGGAAATGACGGAACGATGGCTTGAGATAGATGTTTCCGGTCTTGATTATCACCGGGTTGGTGATGTCGAGAACTGGTCTCAGGCTTGAACTCTGCACCTGTCTTCCTTTCCCGGAATAGTACAGGCTGACATTGTTCTTGCCGGCATTGAACCGGTAGTTCAGGAACGGGGCAAGGTCCACCTGCCAGTCTCCCTTCCCGGTCTCGCTGACCGTTCCGAGGGACTTGGACACCGTCTCGTTCTTGAAAACTTCACAGGAGAGGCCGAACTGAACGTCGGTAGTGTCATTCTTGTACTGCATAAGCAGCTGCCCCTCTCCCTTGAGATATCTGTTGTCCGTCTGGGAGGAGTAGTAATCGTCAGTCACGCCCTCCGGGGAGAATGCATCCTGAGTGTCAGTGCGGGAAAGATAGTTCCCCATGAAGGACAATCTCAACTTCCATCTGTTTCCGAACGGCTCCACGTAGGCCAGTCGTCCGTAGCAGCTGATATAATCATTGTCAATGTCGTAGATAAGATTCTTGCTTTCCTGGTAGTCTGCAGTGATGGTACGGACGTTCTCTGTCCTGTCACCGGTGTCGAAGCGGATGTCATATCCTGCATAGAAAGACAGGGAGCGGTCCTTCTTGCCCAAGTTCTTTATTCCAGTGCTGATGTCGCTGAGCGAAGTGAATGATTTCAACGTATTGAATGTGTTGGAGGACGAGCTGTTCAGCGGGTTTCCGATGGCATCATCTGTCCCGGAGGTCTGGCTGTTGGCCCTGTAACCGTCAGTGTATGAGAATGATGTGTTGAAATTTACGTATGCCTTCTTCCGGTTCTTGTTCTTGATGCCGAAGTTGACCGTCAAGCCATCCTCCTGGCCTTCAACAAGGTTGGTGGACTGTGTGAAAAGGTCCTGGCCGGACGGCTGCCAGGATGTGCGGAATCTTGAGGTGGCCCCGTCTTTGCCGATATGTTTGTATGAGACGGACGCATCAGTCTCGCAGCTCCGGATCCGGTCGGTATTGTAATTCGCACCTAAGAGCCGGGATGTGGTCAGACCGCTCGCATTGGAAAGCAATCCGTTCATCTGGCTTTCGTTCCTGAATATGTATATCTGGCCGGAGCCGCTCTCTTCCGCATTCAAAGCGTTCGCAAGGATGACGACCTGGTCCTTCTCCCCGTAAGCCGAGACCATCGCATTGGCATTGTAAAGACCTCCGCGGCTGTCAATGAGAGGGTCATCGCTTTTGGGGGTCAATGTCGAGCCGCCACCGGCCTTGGCATTGCCGAACCAGCCCTTCTTGTATTCCTCCTTGAGCTCGACATCCATCACTTTCTCCTTGTCATCCTTGCTAGAAATGCCTGTGAATGAGGCACTTTCCTTGTCCTTGTCAATGACCCGGATCTTGTCCACGATTTTGGCGGGGAGGTTCTTGACCGCCAGGGACGGCTCATTGAAGAAGAATGTCCTTCCTCCAACGGTGATTTTGTCCACCTTTTCCCCGTTGACCTTCACCGAGCCGTCTTGGGCGACCTCCATTCCCGGCATTCTCTTCAGCAGGTCCTCCAGCATTGCATTTTCCCCGACCTTGAACGAGGATGCATTGTACTCGATGGTGTCTTTCTTCACTATAATGGGATTGCCCACGGCGGAGATTGTGGCCGCGTCAATGTATTCCGGATTTTCCTTGAGCTTGATTATGCCCAGATCCACCTGCCAGCCTTTCAGGGTATGTTCCTTCTTGTATGGAAGATAGCCGATGAACTCCGCATTGACCTCATAGCGTCCCGCCGGGATATCCTTGATTTTTACATTGCCCTTGTCGTCGGACAATGCGAAATTGGTTATGACAGTGTCGCCCGGATGCGTGAGATACACCGTGACCCAGGGCATCGGCTCATTCGTGGCCGCATCCTTGACTGTCAGCTTCAATTCGCCATTGGTATTGTTCACGATGATGTCGTAGTTGAACTGGGCGGATGATTTGACAGCGGTAAGAAGGCTAAGCAAAAGGCTGAGAATCAATGTAGATCTGAAAAATCTCATTTCGAACCCCTCCTTGCCAATTCGTTTAATTCCAGGTCTGCCACAATCTTGTCAATGATGTGGCGGACGATTTCGAACATCCGGCTTCCGGACTCGTAGTTGGCGGGAGCAATGAAATTGACCCGGCCCTGGCGCTTGAGTTTCTCGGCGCAGGCCTTCTTTTTCTTGTTCTCCGGGTTGTAAACCGCGATGGAATGGCCGCCGAACATATTGACAATCTTCATGCAAGGCACGTCGGTCTCGCCATCTCCCACATATATCATCTGGGTGAAGGGAATCCTCTTCTTGTCCTCGGAGACACTTTCATTGACCTTGGCCGCATCCCTGGAACTGAAAATGCCCTTGTTTATCTTGAATATGAACTGGGTCTTGGCGGTGTAGTCCACGGCTATGCCCGGCCACTCCGCCTCGCCTGCCTCATTGTATATGAACGAACTGGCGAATATGTGCTTGAATTTGTTTGCGATGGGGGAGCCTTCGATTATTTCCTTCAGGCCGGAAGAATTGATGTAATGCTCCACCTTGATGCCCTTCATCTCGCCGTAGAGATTGATGAGCCTGAACCATTTCTCCACTCCCGGGAAAAGTTCTATACCCGCACCGAAGCCCTTAAGCTCTTCCCGTTTGAGCCCCATCCCCTTGGCCTTGGCCTCGTCCGACATAAGCTTCATATAAGCCAATATGTTGCTGGCATCCTGCCCCTTGGCAATCCCGTCGCTCATCTGCCAGAACTCCGCCGGAGTCTTGCCGATGGCCTGGATGAATCCGAATTCCTGCATGTTGCCGGGGGAGAGAGTCCCGTCGAAGTCGTAGATCAATGCTACTATGGGTTTGCGTTTCATAAGGTCCTATGTGCATTATTCAAGTCCGGCCTGCGCGGACCGGTTACAAATGTATGAAAAACAGAGAGTATTTCCAATCTCAAGTTTCGCAAGTGAATAATTTATAAAATAAAAAAGGCTAAAGTGTTTGA
>JBJEBP010000351.1:0-4769 GCA_051870135.1 Candidatus Cryptobacteroides sp.
GACCCACATTATGCTGCATCTGGAGCCGGTGAAGAAAAAGTAGTGCAGGGCGGCCCGGTTACGGTAACTCCCTAAAATGAGAACTCAAAAGTAAGTTGTTCAACTTTTGGCTGATGCCTATAATTCCTGGAACGCGGCAAAGAGACTATCTCTCTAACTATCTCGTTAAGACGGGCCACGTCAAAGGATTGGTAAGCTTCCAGCAAACGTTCGCCCAGGACCCCCTCAATCAAGTTGATATCTGGCATAACAAGTTTGCGCAGGTATTGGCTCTGCCATCTAGGGTAGCCACCGTTCATACAATTAGTAATACAAAGAAGCTGTTCCCTGACATAATCAGACATCAGCATCGCTCCAAGTAATTTAAGTTTCAGTAAAGAACCTCCGGTAACATAATACAGATTATGTTGAGGATAGAAATTACCATCATCAACAAATATAAATTGATTCCCCGAAATGTCAGGAAGGAGCACTTTTGGCGAATTTTTCAATGACGGGACAATTCTATCAATGGTTTTATACCATTTTTCTGGATTTTTCAATGCAGTATGGCGTTTCTGCAAAGTCTCACGATGCGAAAGCAGATATGCCGCAGCCCGAGGATAGTCTTCCAGATTAATGAGATCGCCGTTTGGCTTATAAGGGTTGAGCAGGTAATGACCAGACCAGTGCAGCCTATTCCCCGACATATCTTTGGCGTTCAAAGCAGGAAGAAGCAGTTCCATTTCCACCATTGCCGGAAGATCTTTTGAGACAAATACCGAATCCGCACCTGTGGCCACTCCGACACCAATTTGAAATCCCATTTCTTCGATTGTCACCAATGTATCATCATTCTGCAAATGGTTAAAAACGCAACTCCAGTCATCCGAGTCCGGTGTACGAATCTGTCTCCCCTCAATCAATCCCAGTTGCTTGATGGAGTTCAGTTCTATAAAGGGGAAAGATGGGCCAGGACCTGCATTGGTAATAAGTGTTATTGCCGGATATGCCAAAACATCTTCCTGAAATGCATCAGCAGATTTCTCCAACGAAATGATGGATTCTATACGGAAATTTTGCGCAATCCATCCGCGCAATTTTTTACCATATTCATTCTTCAGCCAGCGATTGGAGCAAATGAAACAATGATGTCCCCCAGGGTTTAACTGATTCAGTGTCTTCTCAAAAAACAGTATGTAGAGATCAGCTCTATAATGGAAAGTATGATATCGTTGTTTGTAGCAAGAGAGCAATGCTGCAGGAATCTGCTCATAACGGACGTAAGGTGGATTTCCTACAATCACATCGAATGAGCGGACATTTTCTGTCAGGAAATCCGCTTGCAGCACATTTGCATCAACAGGAAAAGAATAGCCCAACATTGATATTCGCTCACGGCATCTGGCAACTTTAGATCCATCAATGTCGTATGCAAATACATTGTTCAAAAATGCTTCCTCGAAACCAAAGCCAAACCGCAGAGAAGAGGCCTTTAGACGATGAATAATTTCAACTACAAATTCCCCTTCTCCGCAAGCGGGTTCAAGAATGCTTATATGCCTCAAATCTTTATCAGCTGTATACCCGACAAGATCCAACATATACGATACAACCTCCGGAGATGTAAAGACATCCCCATGCCGACCACCGGAACGACGTAAGCCGTATCTATTACTGACAGAACTCATTTATATTTCCCTTAAGATGCCCGACGAATGAACGAATAAACTTCACAACGGAGATATCTTCTGACACATCCTCGTAGTGATCAGAGCCACTTGTGCAAATCAGTGCGGCCATAGAATAATGCCTTTCGCGTATGAGCTTCTGGCAGAGAATCCTATAACGGTCAAGATAACTTGCCTGCTTAAACTCAGGAAGAACAGGATAGTGAGGCTCATTGTTACGCACTGGACTGATTGACCCTTCATCTTTTCCTACTATAGCAAGATAACCTAACCAAGGAGCCGTCTGGTTCGGGAACTGATTCTCACGAAAGGCTGTCCAAAGGTCGACCGCAGAACCAATCGATTCCTCCGCCCTATTATTGAAATTATTACCATAAGAACCAATTTGAGATTTAAATTCGACAGCGGCAATCAATTTCCTGTTAGGTGCAATAATCAGAAAATCCCAATCTTTGGAAGAACGGAAATAACCTGGCAAATACGCTTGACTAGTGTATATACATTCCTCGGGAATGCCTTGTTCAATGGCAACCCTCTTAAGCAAGTCAGCAAATGCGTCCAGTTGCTTACCGCCAACAACAGATCCACGATTGGAAGAATCTCCGCTGGAGTCCAACTGTTTACGTTTCGTCTCCCAAAAAGATCTGACAGCATCCCTTATGAGAACATCTTCTTTCCCTTTCATAAACTCTCTCAATTTCTTACAAAGATATAAACTATCAGGCAATCTGCAACTCAGAAAATCATTATCGCCCAACCTCACGGAGACATCCCTTCTACATCAGCCTCCAGCGGGCGATTTCCTTCCTGAGCCAATGCTCGGCTTCGCCGGAGGAGAGGTCTCTGGAAAATGCCTCGTCGTCAGGCCGGGAAGCGGAATGGGAAGTGAAATGTTCCGTGAGAATGCGGCCGAGCAGGGCGTGGAAGGCCGGGCCGTGATTCGGCTCCCGGAGATGGCAGAGTTCGTGCAGAATCACGTAGTCAACAAGATATTCCGGAAGGCGCAACAGATTGAGATTCAGGTTGATATTGCCCTTGGTCGAGCAGCTTCCCCAGTTCGTGAGATTGTGCTTGATAAAGACCTTGCCGTATTGGAATCCGAAGCGGCCGGCAAGCATTTCCAATTTCATCGGAAGGTAAACTTTCGCCTCCTGCCTTATGACATCCACGAGTACGCCGGACAGCCATTTTTCCAGGGCCGGGTCTTTGACATTGCCCTCCGGGTCAGTCCAGGCAGAGGGAAAAATGATGGTCCTGAGCATATTGCCCTCCTCATCGACACCGTTGGTAATTCTCGCCTTGTTCTCAAGGAAATGGTCTGTGCGGAACAGGATGCGGCAGGACAATGTCGTAATGGAAAGCCCGGCCCTGACCGGTTCCGGTGCCCGGCCTTCCACGACAGCCTTTTCATTGCGGATATCCAGCGAGGCCAATGACTCCCTGACCCAGTCCCGCTTTTTCTCCAGATAGGCAACCCCATTGCTGAACGGGCTCGGCAACGGAAGTGTCACTGTCACCCTTGCTCCCTCCTTGGTAGCCCTCGTACGTACACGGATGCTCATGGCCCGGCACCTCCTGCTTTTCCGCAGGAGGACAATGCCGAATTCACTATCGGATAATATTCTTGTCAATGATGCCATGGCCGGTTGACAAACTTGAGTTTCGCAATTGCGAAACTCAATACTCCAATTGACAAATATAACCGAAAAATTTGTATTTTTGTATGATTGAACGAGTACAATGGATTTAAGGAAAACAATAAAGGACTGGATGCTGCCGATTTCAATGACGGCAGGCGTTCTGGCATATCTGTTTTATCATTGGACTCCGGCATTGCACCCGGCGGGGCCGGCACTCGAAAACATTGTCAGCATCATCCAGCCGACGATAATCTTCATAATGCTTTTCCTGACCTTCTGCCGCATTGAGCCGAAAGACCTCAGGCCGCACAGATGGCACGGATGGATGCTCGCGGTGCAGGGCGGGCTTTTCACGTTGCTCGGACTTGTCATTGTCCTCCTGAGGCATCTGGTACCGGACTGCGGCGACAGCACAGTGCTGATTGAGAGCGCAATGGTCTGCCTCATCTGCCCTACGGCCACCGCAGCGGCGGTAGTAACCAAGAAACTGGGCGGGGACGTGGCCGGAATCACCACCTACACCATTCTCATAAACCTGCTCACGGCCATCCTGGTTCCTGCGATTGTGCCGATTGTCCAGCCGACCCAGGGCGTGGACTTCCTTTCCGCCTCAATGATGATATTGGCCAAGGTCTTCCCTCTGCTGATAATGCCTTGCTTCTGCGCCTGGCTCCTCAGATACATAGCCCCGAGGCTTCACGGCAAGTTCGCCCGGAAGGCCGACCTTGCATTCTACATTTGGGCTGTCGGGCTCTTCCTTGCCATCGTGGTGACTGTCAAGGCAATAGTACACAGCACACTGCCGGTTATACTGATTATTTCCATCGGAGCCGTGTCATTAGTCTCCTGCATTTTCCAGTTCTGGGCGGGACACGTCCTGGGAATGAAATACCACAATGCCAGAGGCGACGAAGGCCCGGCCGCCAGGGAAAGCCGCATAACCACCTGCGGGCAAGCCCTTGGACAGAAGAACACGGTCTTCGCGATATGGATGGGATATACTTTCCTGTCCCCGGAGACATCCATTGCCGGAGGCCTGTACAGCATCTGGCACAATCTCTACAACTCCTGGCAGATATACAGATATCAAAAACACTGAAACTATATGAACATCAAGACATTGACCACTATTATCGCAGCGGCCATCATCGCCTTGGGCTGCTCTGAAGACGGGCAGCAAGAGAGGCAAATCATCCTTGGTGCTGACATCAGCTGGACCACCAAGATGGAGGATATGGGCTGCAAATTCTACAGCACTGACCTCAAGGAGAAGGAATGTACTGCCCTGATGAAGGAAATCGGAATGAACGCCATAAGGCTCAGGGTCTGGGTCAATCCGGCGGACGGATATTCCGGAAAGGCTGATGTCCTGAAGATGGCCAGAAGAGCCAAGGCAAACGGAATGAAACTGATGATTGACTTTCATTACAGCGACTCCTGGGCCGACCCGGGCAAGCAG
>JBJEBP010000352.1:0-4768 GCA_051870135.1 Candidatus Cryptobacteroides sp.
GCCCTGGGCCGTGAGGCCATCTGGTGCAGGGGCGCCAATGACGACAAGGGCCAGACCTTCATGCACGTCAAGGCATTCGAGTACCTGCTCGGGAACGGGCTTCTGGAGCACAATGTAAAATTCGTCATTGAGGGAGAGGAAGAGGTCGGCAGCAAGCATCTCGCAGCCTGGGTGGAGGAACACAAGGAAATGCTCGCCTGCGACGTTATACTGGTTTCGGATACGACAATGATTTCCGACAAGGTTCCTTCCATAAACTGCGGAATGCGCGGGGTCACCTATCTCCAGCTCAATGTCAAAGGTCCTGACAAGGATTTGCATTCAGGACATTACGGCGGTGCCGTGGCCAACCCGATAAACACCCTCTGCGACATGATATCCTCCCTCATTGACAAGAACGGCCGGGTCACCATTCCGGGCTTCTACGACGATGTCGTGGAGGTTTCCCGCGAGGACAGGGACGAGCTGGCGAGGGCGCCGTTCGATATGGAGGAATACAAGGCCGGCATCGGAATCAGGGAAGTGAAGGGTGAGAAAGGTTATACGACATTGGAACGTACCGCCATCAGGCCTTGCCTGGATGTCTGCGGAATCTGGGGAGGCTACACGGGAGCCGGAAGCAAGACCGTCCTTCCGTCCGAGGCCCACGCCAAGATTTCAATGCGTATTGTCCCGAACCAGAAGGCCGACAAGATAATCGACCTTGCGGAGAAGCATCTCAAGGCCATCGCTCCGGACTATGTGGAGGTCAGCATTGAAAAGATGGAAGCAGGCAACGGATTCCTGATTCCTATTACCTCCAGCGCATATCAGGCAGCGTCCAAGGCAATGACTGAAGTATATGGTACAGAGCCTGTTCCAAGCCGTGGCGGCGGAAGCATCTGCGTCCTCGCCGATATGAGGAACATCCTCGGGGCCGACCCGCTCCTGATGGGCTTCGGGCTTGAGAGGGATACCATCCACTCCCCTAACGAAAGCTATCTCATCCGCCAGTTCGAGGCCGGAATCGAGAGCATAGCATTGTTCTACGAATATTGGAAATAATACATAATCATTATGGGACTTAAAACCAAAATAATAGGCATTGTGACATCTGTCATTCTGCTGGCCGTCCTGGGCTTCTTTTTCTTCAGGTTCTATTTCGTATTCGGCGAAGGCGTGAAGGCCGGGGAGCTGAACCAGGTAATGTACAAGGGCTATGTGTTCAAGACCTACGAAGGCCGCCTCATCCAGGCAGGATTCAGGGGTGCAAGTTCAGCCAAGGGTACTGTGACAATGGAGTCCTACGTATTCGAGTTCTCGGTAGAGGACAAGGCAGTGGCAGACTCGCTTATGAGATGCAGCGGAAAATCCGTGGAACTTCATTACAAGGAATATCTCGGAGCCCTTCCTTGGAGGGGACAACAGAAGTATGTTGTAGATAAGATTTTATCCGTCAATTAGTTATGACAACAAGAACAATAACTGCGGCAACATTGGCATTGGCATTCTCCCTGAATGCGGCAGCCATTGTACCGGAAGGAGAGACCTCCCGCGAGGAGGCGATGAAGACATTGGCTACAAACCCCGGAAGGGCTGAAGGAAAGATTCTCACAATGGAGGAGGCGATTCTGTCGAGAGACGTGTATCCTCAGCGTTCCTGGGCATCCTGGATTGACAATGACACTTTCAAATTCTACCGCGACAAGGTTTGGTTTGAAATGGACGTAAATTCAGGAGCTGAGCGGGAACATGCGATGAGCATCAGCCTCAACGCCGACCTTGTCACAAGAGCCCTACCTGAAGGCGCGGCTTCAATAACAAGGTCAACGGACGGAGAGTCAATCGCATTCACCATCGACAAGAGCCTGTATTACATTGACAGCCTGCGTCATGTCTATCCGATTGCAATAAGCGAGAACGACAACATCACTTACGGACAGACTGTCAGCCGCAACGAGTTCGGAATCAACGGTGGCATATTCTGGTCCCCGGACAGCAAGAAGATTGCGTTCTACAGGAAGGACGAGACTCTGGTCACCGACTTCCCTCTCCTCGACATCACCACGAGGACCGGCTCGCTCAGGAACATCAAATATCCGATGAACGGAATGAGTTCGGAAAATGTCCGCCTGGGCATCTACAGCGTCACTGCCAACACTACCGTTTACGTGGAGGTGGACGATTTCGGTTACGACCAGTACCTTACCAACATCACCTGGTCCCCGGACAGCCGCCACATCTTCATCCAGGTGCTTGACAGGGCCCAGAAGAATATGAGGCTGAATATGTACAGGGCTTCTGACGGTAAGTTTGAGAAAACAATTCTCACGGAGAAGGATGATAGATACGTTGAACCTCTCGACCCTCTCCACTGGCTCAGCGGCACTGGCAAGTTCATCTACAGGACCGAGGCCAGGGACGGATATCGCAGTCTCTATCTCTGCGACACGACCGGCAATGTGCTCAGGCTCACAGACGTAGATGCTGATGTACAGTTCATTGCGGAGAACGGCAAAAGCGTGTTCTATTCTTCTGCCGAAGTGTCCCCCGCGGAGAATCATATCTTCCGCATTGACCTCAGCATCAATCGCAAAGGCATTGTGAAGAAGAGCGCACCAGTGCGCCTCACCTTCGAGGAAGGCTGGCATACGGCCCAGTTCAATGAGTCCAGGACCTGGTTCCTCGACAGCTGGAGCAGTTTCAATGTACCGGGCCGGACAGTGCTGAGATCTGCTGACGGCAAGAGTTCACGTGATATTTTCACCGCACCTGACCCGCTGGAGGAATATGCCATGGGAGAGGTGAGCCTTGGCACCGTGAAGAGCGCGGACGGAAGATTCGAGAATCATTACAGGCTTTACAAGCCTCTCGGATTCGACCCTGCAAAGAAGTATCCTGTAATACTTTACGTATATGGCGGGCCGCATTCACAGATGGTCAATGACACCTGGCTCGGACAGGTCAGGATGTGGGAACTCTACATGGCCCAGCACGGCTACATTGTCTATGTGCAGGACAACAGGGGTACCGAAAACCACGGCGTGGAGTACGAGAAGGCGATTCACAAATATTGCGGACAGGCCGAGATGGCAGACCAGATGGTGGGAATCGAGGCCCTGAAGACATTGCCTTACGTGGACAGGGAGAGAATCGGAGTCCACGGCTGGAGTTACGGCGGATTCATGACGATTTCACTTATGACCAACTACCCTGAAACCTTCAAGGTAGGAGTGGCAGGAGGCCCTGTCATTGATTGGAAATGGTACGAGGTAATGTACGGTGAGCGTTATATGGAAACATCGGAGAGCAATCCGGAAGGATTCAAGGAGACATCGCTCATCGGCAAGGCCAAGGACCTCAAGGGCAAGCTTCTCATCTGCCAGGGAGCAATCGACAACACAGTCGTCTGGGAGCACAGCCTGAGTTTCATCAGGGAGTGCATCAAGAACAATGTGCAGGTGGATTACTTCCCTTATCCTTGCGCAGAGCACAATGTTTTCGGCAAAGACAGGGTTCACCTGATGGACAAAGTGACAATGTATTTTGAAGATTATCTATAGACAATGACAACAGACCAGCTTTATGCCAACATACAGGCCAAGCACAGTATGCTGTGCGTAGGACTTGACACGGATTTCAACAAAATCCCGGAGCATTTGAAAAAACTCGCAGTCGGCGGGGAGACCGCCATCAAGGGCGAATTGTACAAGGGCAACGTACGCTCAATCATTGCCTTCAACAAGGCGATTATCGACGCTACGGCCCCGTATTGCGTCGCCTACAAACCTAATCTTGCATTCTATGAATGCCTCGGAACTGACGGCATGAGGGCCCTGTACGTGACAGTGGACTATATCCGCTCCAAGTATCCGGATATGTTCCTCATTGCTGATGCCAAGAGGGGTGACATAGGCAATACGGCCAAGATGTACGCCAAGACTTATTTCGAGACAATGGACTTCGACGCCGTGACCATCTCCCCGTATATGGGTAGCGAGACAGTCACCCCGTTCCTCGAATATCCCGGCAAATTCGCAATTGTGGTAGCCCTGTCCTCCAACGGGACATCTTCTGACTTCCAGCTTGCCACAAAGGATGGAAAACCTCTATATCAAGTGGTTATGGAGAAGATGATGTCAATCTCCACCCCGGAGAACATGATGTTCGTGGTCGGTGCGACCAAGGCTGACAAACTTGCCGAAATCAGGCAGTTCTGTCCGGACAACTTCTTCCTTGTCCCGGGTGTGGGAGCACAGGGAGGCAGTGCCGAGGAAGTGATTGCCAACGGAGCCAACGGCAAGGGCGGGCTGCTCATAAACTCCTCTCGGGGAATAATCTACGCATCTTCAGGCGAGGATTTCGCCGAGGCTGCTGCCAGGGCTGCTGAGACTACTGCGAGGATTTGAGACTATTTTTCTATTGATGATTTGTATTGGCTGCAAAAAGGAGATATTATGCTTTATCCGATTGGAATTCAGAGTTTCGAGAAGCTTCGCAATGAAGGCTGCGTCTATGTCGATAAGACGGCCTTGATGTACAAGATGGTGAAGGAAGGGAGCTATTATTTCCTTTCGAGGCCACGCCGTTTCGGTAAAAGTCTGCTTATCAGTACTTTGGAAGCATATTTCCGCGGGAAGAAAGAACTGTTCGAAGGGCTGGCCGTGGCGGAGCTGGAGAAGGATTGGATTGAGTATCCGGTGTTGCATCTGGATTTGAATACTCAGAAATATACGACTCCGGAAGCTCTGAACAATGTCTTGAATGTTGCTCTTGAACAGTGGGAAGA
>JBJEBP010000353.1:0-4759 GCA_051870135.1 Candidatus Cryptobacteroides sp.
GGAGGACCTTTCCCACCCGGTTCATCGAAAAGATGATCTTCTCGTCTGCCATAATTGTATCTATTTTATTTACAAACCATTATCTTCTGGATAAGACAATCCGCCATTTCCATTCCGGAAGAGCCTATGCTGCCCAGGTTGCTTATTGTCTTTTCTATGTCCCTGTCAATGATGCCGTCCGTCTCGCAGACGCAGGTCCCGCCGAGTGCCAGGACTGCGGACTGGATAGCGCTGGATACGCCTGAAGCCACCTTCATTGCGCAGCCCACCTTGGCCCCGTCGCAAACCATTCCGGTAATGTTTCCGACCATGTTCTTGATGGCGGCGCAGATTGCCTCATATTTTCCGCCCCTGAGCCAGACAAGCCCGCAGGCAGCCCCGGTCGAGGCTACGACACAGCCGCAAAGCGCGGAGAGACGCCCGAGGTATCCCTTGATGTGTATAGCAATCAAATTGCTGAGGATCAATGCCCTGGCAAGAGTATCGTCATCTGTGCCGTATCTTTCGGCGTAGGCGATTACCGGCATGCTGACAGTGATACCCTGGTTGCCGCTCCCGGAATTGCTCATTGCAGGAAGTGTGCAGCCTGCCATCCTGGCATCAGAGGCGGCGGCCGTAAGAGCCATCGCGTATGTCAGGAAATCCTTCCCGAACACCTCCTCGTTGTTGTTCAATATTGCCTTCCCGACCTTCAGTCCGTATTCTCCCCGGAGTCCCTCATCGGCGAGGGCCATATTGAGTTTCCTGTCTTCAAGAATAAACCTGATACTGTCAATGTCAGCGGTTTCCGCGAACTCGCATATTTCCTTGACAGTCAGGTGGTAGTCCAATGTCTCCCTGTCCTTGTCAGGGCCCTGGTCCGGGATGTCGGAATGATGGTGCCTGAGGTCCTCGGCAATGCCGTCCAGCCCCGTCTCCACGATTCTGTCGTGCATGTGTTCTATTACGGCCCAGGCCTCGTGACCTCCTCCGCTGACCCTCGCCTTGACATAGAGCTTCGGCGCATCCTGCTTCAGTTCAATCCCTGTCCGGCCTTCTGCCACCATCTTTTTGGACAATGCAATGCCATCATTGTCAATGTCTTTGAGCACTTCCAGCCCGTAGCTTGCATTGCCGCAGACAGCCCCGAGCGCAGCAGCGATACGGAGGCCGATCATCCCGGTGCCCGGTATGCCCACTCCCATTCCGTTCTTGAGAATATTGCCGCTGACTTCGACATTGACCCTCAGGTCTTCATTGCCAGTGGCTGCTGAGGAAAGAATCTCCTTCGCCTTGGCAGCCGCAAGTGCTACGGCAACAGGTTCAGTGCAGCCCAGAGCAGGCTTTACCTCCCTGTGAATCAGTCCGATGATTTCAGATTGTCTTGCCTTGTCCATATCATTTTTTCTTGTCAAGAAATGCCATTATTGCCCTGAACAACTCGTCCATCGAGCTTTCTTCCGTGATGGTCTCAATCGGGAAACCAATGCTGACGCTTCTGTACCCAACCCCTTCATTACATACGGCGGAAGATATGAGAGTGTTCCCATATCTGAGGAATACGGATGCATTTTTTCCTGCGGGAAGCAGGCCGTCCGGAGTTTCTACGCAGTAGATTTTTTCGCCCAGACTCTGGTTGAACGGAATTTTCCCGGACTTCATTTTTACTTTGTTGGATTTCACGGGGATTACAGTACCGCCTCTTTCGGCATAGTTCGTAAGCCATCTGTATCCCAGGATATTCTTTGCAAATGCCTGTCCTTCAGCCTGATATGTAGAATCGACTGGCGTCGGGTAAACCCTGTCCCAGAGGTCAGTCCCAATGTTTGAGCCGGAGACAATGAGGCTTCCTCCCTTCCTGGTGAATGAGGTGAGAGACTTCCGCAGCCCTTCCGGGAATACCTGAAACCTGTCCGGAACCCTTCCACCAGGTCCTGACGGTGTAGTTACCTGCTTGCCGCAGATTATGTCAGCGAACCTGAACCCGTGAAGCCGGGAACTGTCACGCACGAATGCCTCCGAACTTGCCGAGCAGAAAGAGTATCCGGCCTTCAGCAGGGATTTTCCGTGCACGGCAGGGTAGTCGAAGCTGTTTCCGGCAATAATTTTTCCTGCGAGATCGGTGTAGGAGCCACCGAATCCGGGGTTGTCATCATCCTCCCAGACCTTGTCCCTGCGCCATTCGTACATTTCTCCGATGTAGTTGATTTCCCTGATATAAGGGACGCCCCGGTCGAGCCTGTCATCGAATCCGGCGTTGGTTATCGTATCGAACCAGGCAGGGGCTGCCACACGGGTGAAGTTGTTGACTACCAATATCTCCCTGTTGCTGTCATATCCGCTTTCCGGCATTCCGGCACTCAGGATTTCGGAAGGAAAACTCTTTCCTCCGTCGTTGAAGGCCACAATCTTGAAACTGTGGAGATGTCCATTCCAGATGTTGGTTTCGTATGTCCAGAACCCGTCATTGCCCCGTACCGCCTCGATTTCCCTGCCCTCGTCAAAGCCATTGTCGTCCACTCGGGTGTAGAGGATGAAGCCCTCCGGCATTGCCGTAGGCTCAAGCCTGTCCTCTGTGGCACGCCATCTCAGAACTGCCTTCCTGCCATCCTTGATGGAGACCGAGAAGGAGTTGACAGGGAGTGGCTGCACTACGTAATGGCAGTTGTACCTGCTGCTGAGATATTTCAGTATGCCTTTATATACGGCCCTGCTCGCAGTGAACCTGAATGCCGGGTCGAGACCGTATTTCATATCCGCGAAATTCTGGTGCGAAAGCAGTTCCAGAAGAATGCCCGGTACACCCGTTGTCCTTGATTCGCTATATGACCTGTCCCAGAGCTGGCGTCTTCTCCATTCCGGTTCGAAGAGTTCCCTGATATCGTTCACTATCTGGCTCTGGACATCGTGCACAAGCACCCTGGCCGTCATACGGTCCTCCCCGTCCGGGAGCTTCCGGCTGCCCTCGCATTTGAGGGTGTAGATGCCAAGTGTTCCAATGATGGAGTCGTTCTGGGTCAGGCCCGCATCGGTGTGGAAGCCGAGGGACAAATCCACCGGAATGCCCTTGCCCGCGGCCTTGGGATTGACCCGGGAGCCGCCAGTCATCATTGATACCCAAGGGCCGCGGTCTGCAAAATCATTGGTGTAGTCATTGTCGTGAAGCCTGGTGACTGTAGTGTCCGCCCCTGCCCATTGCATCCAGTACAATGCACCTTCCGCATAGCTTGGAAGCCCGGATATCTGGTATTCCTCGACAGGGGAGTCCTTCGGGCCCCTGGCTATTTTGCCCATTCCTCCACCAAATCGCACGGCATCAGCACTCACAACAGTCCCCGGCTTGAATGCCGCCCCTTTCGGAGTACCGTTGTCCAGCTTTACCCAGCCCTTCTGTCCTTTCCCGAACTCAAATGTGCCCAGGTATATCCAGGTGCCGCCTCCCATCTTCTGGTTTACTGTGAAACTTGTCTCCCCGCCAAGATGGCAGACAGTGTAATGCGCTGTTTCACTGCTATTTGGCAATGTGGTATAGGAAATATAGACTGCATATTCACCCCTTTCCGGGATGTCCGGAGTCCATATAGCAGCTGCATTGCCGCCATGCTCCCTCACGCATTCCGACTTGCGGGATGTGCCCATCCTGAAAGGGTTGTCATTGCCGGTGTAGAATGGCTTGCTGTCAGCGAAACCGGTACCTGCGTCCGACCATTTCCCGCTTTCCCTGAAATCTCCGGCGAGCCTGAGGCCCTGCGGGCGCGGCCCATCGAAACCCGGGTCATTGTCGCAAATCACCTCATTGGTCTGGATATCCCTTTCCCTCGGACATATTATATATGCTCCGGCATTCTCCAGCATCGGGATAAGGAACGGCAGCACATAGCTCTGGGTGTACATATCCTCGACGGTCGTGAATATCGGGGCCCTCTGCCATTCCCATCTTCCGGTCTTTTCCTCGAAGTAGCGTCCGTGGCTTTGCCATAGTGCTATATATCTGTCAGACAAGCCTTTGCTGAATTTCCTGGAGCCTTCCTCCAGGACCAGTGGCCTCGGATTTTTCGATTTCGGGTCCGGAACTGCCCATCTGTTGGAGTGCGGTTCCCCGGAATTGCCGGTGGCCACGCTCTCCAATTCCTGCAAGGGCAGGTATTGACTGTAAATGGAACCGATCCGGCAATGTTTATAGCCCTCCGGTGCAAAGTCTTTCAGGACGGTCTTGAACCAGCTGATATCATCCTTTGTCCAGGGTATGTCCCCCAGGGTCTCGTCAAAAGTGAAATCGAGAACGCTGTTGCTGCTGCGTATTCTCTTGAGCTTCAATTTTGTACGGACTCCAGTCCTGGCCTCGACCAGCTTGGAAATGGAATCTGTCTGGGCGCGGTAATGTCCGGAAAGACTGGTCTGCCCTGATACCGGCAATGATATCAGGAACAGCAGAATGATGGATTTCAGTATTCTGGTTGTCATTGTCCGGTCTATTTTTCAAGAACGGCAATGCCGAAGTACTCCGGCCTGTGAAAATCGGGTTTTTCTGTATGAATAGGAGCCCAGCTCAGGAAATGCGGATGTGCCGTCTTGTCTCCGCATTTGTAGATGTTGAGTCTCAATGATTCAGGGGTATTGCTGCCGTCAATGCCGATGAGTCCGAACGGTATGAACATTCCGTTGCTCCACTTCATTTCTTCGTCTGCGATTTCCACGGTCTCTCTTGGCAATGTGCTGAACCTCAGTACTTTGCTTAAGTTTTCAGGGGAGAAATGACTGCATTCGCTCCTGGATTTCC
>JBJEBP010000354.1:0-4715 GCA_051870135.1 Candidatus Cryptobacteroides sp.
CACAAATGGCTCAATATTGTCTTCCACGCTGGCCTTTTCCAGAGAGGACATATATTCATTCCGACGCTCTACGGGTACGACCACCCATGGATATCCGCCGGTGACAAACTGGCTGTTCATCACAAAGCGGGCAGTTCTGCCGTTGCCATTCATGTAAGGATGAATGTACACGAAGAAGAAATGCCCCAGGACTGCCCTTACAAAAGCATTCTCCTCTTCCTTCATCAATGAGGAGAGTGCTGTCATAGCATCCAAAACAGCATCCGGATTAAGTGGAACGTGCATGGAATTCCTGATATAGACCTGGTGTGTCCTATATCCAACCAAATCGGAGGCCTTGAGAATGCCCGCCCTTATGCAGGGCTCAAACAGCTGGAAATGCCATCCTTGGTGGTCCTTGACATACACCTCTGCCGCTGACTTCCCATCTAAAACGGATGCGATGGACTCTCTCAGCATCTGGTATGCCTGATAATAGCCGCGTGCAGCCAATGCATTCTTCCGTTCCTTGTCCTGCTCGTCATTCTTTGGGTCCCAATTGACGCTCCGTACCTTTTCCAGCAAGCCTTCAGTAATCTTGTACCCCTCAATGGACAAAGAGTTGTAACTGTCTTTGATATAAGTCGCATCCATCATTGCAAGAATGCTGGCCGACTCCTGCTGCGCAGGTATAATGCCGGAAGCACTCAAAGAAGATAAGACGACTTCTCTCATCTTCAACCACATCAGCCGGATCCTGGACGCATAAGGAGAAGGGGCAAAAGAACCTGTCCGGACATCATCTTCAAACGGGTTCTCCTCCGTCACTTTATAACCGACCTGCTTCATTGTGGACAACAGGGCATCCGCCATTTCATTGCGGCCTATGGAGCGAAGGGCTCCGGCCACTCGTCCTGCAAGGGTACTGTGTCCGCCATCAATGGCTGCTGATATGATGGGAGAGACATCCCGAAGCGAAGATAGGCAAGTTCGCGCCTCCAGTGAGCACTTCCGGTAATAATCCGGGCCGGCCAACAGCAGAGCCAGCGGCAATGGATAAAGCCTCACACCATATCGTGGTTCTCGTTCAATTGTAGATGGTACAGATGCCTTGATGTCAAGGATGGAGGTACCAAAAGGAAGTTGTATAATATTGTTCGTGGCCGTTTCACTACGTACAATCAGCTGCTTGGGAATAACGCTCTTTCCACTATGGAAGTACAACGACAATTCTGGCGAAAGGCACCATCTGTCACCGAACTTGCTGTCAAGATACGCTACTACAAACGACCAGTATGACACATACCACACAGTTGAGTCCCCTTCACTCCCGGGTGAGGAGGGAATATACCAGCCCTTGATGACCATTTGCAGATATCCGCTGCCGACAAGACGTTCTGTATGCGTACGCCCCAGCACATTGACGCCTCGGATAACCAAGTTATCGCCATGCTCATCTTGATACGCCTTGAGTACCGCCTTTGACTCTGCTAACTTTTCTTGTATCGTTGCCATAATAAGTATATTATGTATATCTGCTATTAGTTTATCCTGTGCGGATATAACTAGTTTATTACGCTCTGCATTTGTTAGTATGTTTTGCAAAGATATGAAATTCAGCCGTTCAAACAAGAGTTTTTGACATCAAAACGGAGAAGATGAAGATGGCGATGACAGGTACTACTCCTTCGCTGACGAGCATTCGTCAGACCTGTGACTCTTATGTTAATGTCAAAGTGAATTTCGAAAGCCTAACCCAGTTTGTCGCTGCCGAGGAACTGGAACAGACCTGTAAACAGTATCCCATTATTGTCACGGTAAGGCATGATGTCGTCCTTGATAATGACTATCTTTTGGAATGAGTCGTCAATTCGCTTCAATGAGTTCAGTTCCTGCTCACGCTTTTCTTCCGACTCGATTTCATACGCCGATTGGATGTAATACTTCTCATTTCCATCAGTGGCAATGAAGTCTACCTCATACTGCCGGTACTCAGATTTACCATCTTTCATAATACGATGCTCAATAACCCCAACATCCACAGCGTACCCCCGGTACAGAAGTTCGTTAAAAATAATGTTTTCCATCAGATGGCTCTGCTCCAACTGCCTGTAATTGAGTCTGGCGTTCCTTAGGCCGACATCTATGGAGTAGTATTTCTTGATGTTCTCGTAATACTTGTTCCCCTTGATGTTGTAACGACGTGCTTCATTGAAGAGGAATGCCTCTCCCAAATAGCCGATATATTTTGCCACGGTGTCATCTGATATCTTAATCTTGCGGACACTCTCAAGCGTATTGGTTATTCGCGTCGTGTTGGTAAGAGAACCGATGGACGAGCACAGTGCATCGGCAATTGCCTCAAGAGCCTCACGGTTTTCTACATGGTGGCGTTCAACCACATCATCCAGATAGGTCTTCTTCCAAAGCCTTTGAAGATATGAAGTCTTTTGTTTGGCAGTAGGCATCTTACGAAGGGCAGGGAGTCCCCCATAGGTGTAGTACTCTTTCCAAAGTTCGCTCACGCTTTCCGTCCTATCTTGGCAAAATTCCTTGAAGGTGAACGGCAGTATGCTCACCTCATCGCTTCGTCCCCGGAAGATTGTGTTGATCTCACTGGAGAGAAACTTTGAATTGCTGCCGGTGACATAAACATCGACATTTCGACGCTTATTGAGTCCGTTGACAATTCTCTCAAATCCCTCCACTTCCTGTATTTCGTCCAGAAAGATATAGTAAGGTTCCGTCTCAGAAGTGGTTCTGGAGTAAAGATATTCTTTTAGTTTCTCCCGGTCCAGGAGTTCCAGCGTCGTATCTTCGTCCTCGATGTCAAAAGACAAAATGATGATATGGTCTTCAGGGATTCCCTGATTCATCAGATAATCCTTATAAATCGGGTCAAGAAGAAAAGACTTACCTGAGCGGCGCGGTCCGGTGATAGCCTTAATCTGGCCATTATCCCTCTTGACAATCAGACGATTAAGATATAAATCACGTTTTACATATGCATCCATAGTCAATCTTTATTCGAAATTCACTGTAAATTTACAATAAATTTCTAATATATTGGTTAATCCTTACATAATTCGCGCATGAAAGCCATTTTTCAAACAAACATGCTGCTTAAATGTAAATATGCAGTAAGATTTGCAGGAAACTTTATTGCACAACCAACAATTCATAGCCCTTGTACTGCTTTGCGAACTTGCTGGCTATCTTGGCCAGTATCTTGGTCCTGGCTATGCCCACGCTCACCGGGATGTCGGTCCAGAGGGCAATCTGCCTGACCATCCCGCGCATCAACTCCACCAGATCGAAGTGCTTCTCGTAGCCGTCGAGGTAGAGGAACTGCTCGTCGATGGAGTAGCATTCGGTGTGCTCAACGGTACGCCGCATTATGCTCTGCACCCTCTTTGACATTGCCTCGTGGGAGTAATAAATGTAAAAGCATACAATCCTATGACATTGAAATTTCACGAAGACACGGCCCCATTTTACCGTGGCGGCAAACTTGAGCCTCAGCCGGCGGAGTCCCTTGACGAATTGCTAAGGCTCTATGAGAAGGCTTGCGACAGTTATTCGAAGCTTTGCAACAAGAAACTTGCGGCGGCGCGCCCGTTCACGAAATGGCGCTGGATCAATGATGTCGAGCCAAGGATCATGGAAGATTCAGCCAGGAACTATGGGCACAGGACCTGGGCCAATGCCGCCTGGTCTGACATAACTCTGGCATTGGCCTCGGATTTCTCCTCGCCTGGGGAAATAACCACCAGGCGTGCAGCGGGGGACAAGCATCTCCGGTACCAGCTGACGCGCAATCTCAAACGGATTCTCAATTTTGAGCAGGATGCGGCAAGGGAGGCAGAGGGAATTGCCGGGATGATCAGGTCGCATTCCTGTTACAAGGAGGAGGGCGTGCGGCTGAACATTGCCGGCAACGGGCTCGTGACCTTGCTCAGGTCCGGCATTGACACGGATATGGTCACGTCCCTGCTCGTGAAGGTGTTCTCCGCATGCGGGAAGAAAGGAGTCAAGATCGTCGAGGTCCGTTCCGGAGGACAGTCCGGGGTGGACGAGGCCGGCATCAGGGCCGCCCAGGAATGCGGTCTCCAATGCAGTATCCTGGCACCCAAGGGTTTCAGGTGGCGTGACAGGCGTGGCAATGAGAAGGAGGGGAGGACCGGTTTCGTCAACAGGTTCAAGGAGGAGTGCATAGACAACCCGGCCTGGGAAAAGGCCCGCCCGGATGAATTTCTTGAATATGCGACAATGGAGTTCAATGCCGCAAGCGGACTGGATGAGCTTCGATGGGACATTGACTTGAAGATCCAGTGGCTGAATCTATAGGAAATAATATACCTATTAACACCAATAGATAACATATAAGGCGAAATACGTGCATTTTGCAGATTGCCCGGATTCTGCCAAGATTCCCTACGGATTAAGGGCGGCCCTGTGATGCCTGCGGATGGACTCCGCGAGCGACTGCGGTGAGAGGACGGTGATGCCGCATCCGTATGCTAGAAGGTCCCTCTCCAGTTCTGGATTGACTATGACCTCCAGCTGGAAGGTGGTGTACCCGTCCAGTTCCTCTTCGATGACCATCTGGCTGCGGTGCAGCGGCTTGGTACGGATGTACGGTGCCTCCTTGGGGCTGGCCCTGAACACGACCTTCTGCGGTTTCATCGTCCTGTCCTTGGTCACCCCGATCATGTCGCTGAACCATTTCTCGGGAT
>JBJEBP010000355.1:0-4702 GCA_051870135.1 Candidatus Cryptobacteroides sp.
TTCTTTTTTGATTATCCTGCAATGTCAATTTCATTCAGGAGCAAAAACGAAACTTACAGATTTATGTCGAAAAGAGTTGCAATACAGGGATTTCACGGCAGTTTCCACGAGCAGGCCGCCTGTATTTTCTATGAAAGGTTGGGCGAACCGGAACAACCTGAAATAATTGAATGTGCTACATTCGAGGGAATGTTCAAGGCACTTGCTGCCGGGGAGGCTGATGCGCTGATTATTGCGGTGGAGAATACTACGTCAGGAGGACTCCTTCCTAACTTTGACCTCCTGAGGCGTTACGGAGCCAGGGTCAAGGGCGAGATTTACCTTCACATTCACCAGAATCTCATGGCCTTGCCGGGGCAGAAGTTGGAGGACATCAAGGAAGTCAGGACCCACTACATGGCCATCAACCAGACCCGCCAGTATTTTGAGTCGGTATGTCCATGGATACAGATGGTCGAGTCTGAGGATACTGCCAAAAGTGCCGCAGACGTGGCCGGGGGGCAGCTGATGGGAGTTGGTGCCGTGGCCTCTTCATTGGCGGCGGAGCGTTTCGGTCTTGAGATTCTTGCAAGGGACATTGAAACGTACAAGCAGAACTTCACACGCTTCCTCATTGTGGATGATGCAGTGAGCGTACCTGAGGACAGGATCAACAAGTCTTCCATCTGCTTCACACTGCCGCATACTCCGGGCTCATTGGCCCATATCCTGACCATTCTCTCATTCTACGATATGAATCTTTCGAGGATACAGTCCCTGCCGATACCGGGGGAGAAGTGGCAGTACTTCTTCTACGTGGACATCACATTCGGCAGCTATGAGCGTTATACCCAGGCACTTTCGGCCGTGAGACCGCTCGTGGACGGACTTGATATTATGGGTGAATATATACAGGAGGTGACATTATGATAATCAGACCTGCGGACAGGACGGCTTCTGTCAAGGAGTATTACTTCTCAAGGAAGCTGAAGGAAATCGACAGGATGAATGCCGACAGGATGGCTGCCGGCCTGCCGAAAGTAATCAATCTCGGTATCGGGGCACCGGACGGCATGCCTCCGGCCGGGGCGATATCCGAACTTCAGGCACTTGCCGGTGAGCCGGGCAACCACGCCTACCAGAGCTATGTCGGGACACCTGCATTGCGCAAGGCGTTTTCCGACTGGTATTCAAGATATTACGGGGTAACATTGTCCCCGGACGGGGAGATTCAGCCGCTTTTCGGCTCCAAGGAAGGCATTCTTCTCATCAGCCTCGCCTTCATCAATGAGGGAGACAAGGTACTTGTGCCGGACCCGGGTTATCCGACCTATACCTCCGCATCGAGGCTTGTCGGAGCGGAGATTCTGACATACGACCTGAAGGAGGACAACGGCTGGCATCCCGACTTTGACGCTCTCGAGAAAATGGACCTCGAAGGGGTCAAGATAATGTGGACCAACTATCCGAACATGCCGACCGGAGGCAGTGCGACCCCCGAACTCTACCAAAGGCTCGTGGATTTCGGATTGAAGCATAAGATATTGATAGTCAATGACAATCCGTACAGCTTCATTCTCAACGACAAGCCGCTTTCAATACTTGCGGCCAAGGGGGCGATGGATTGCTGCCTTGAACTCAATTCCCTCAGCAAGGCACACAATATGTCCGGCTGGAGAATCGGAATGGTGGGCGGCTCGAAGGAAATCATCGCCGAGGTCCTGAAGGTCAAGAGCCAGATGGATTCGGGAATGTTCAAGCCAATGCAGATGGCGGCCGTGAAGGCGTTGGAGCAGGGACCGGAATGGTTCAGTGAACTCAATGCCGAATATCGCATCCGCAGGGAGGCCGCAGGACGGATTTTTGACCTTCTCGGTTCACGTTACGACCACGCTTCCGCGGGACTTTTCCTCTGGGGCAAGGTGGACGGGGACAATGTGCTTCTGAAGGGCCGTGCCTGCCCGGACGGGGATATCAGCCTCGGTGAGAGGGTCTCGGATGTCATACTCTCGGAAGCCGGTGTCTTCATTACCCCGGGTTTCATCTTCGGAAAGAACGGAAGGGATTATATCAGGATATCACTCTGCGCGACACCGGCCGTCCTGGCCGACGCTGAGGAGAAAATCAGGAGAATATTATGATTGTGTCAGTTATAGGTCTCGGACTCATCGGCGGATCGATGGCCATTGACCTGAAGAAAAGGGGATTCGCGGACAGGGTGCTCGGCGTTGAGAATGATCCTGTCAATGCCGCTGCGGCGGAGAAAATCGGCCTTGTGGATGAGGTGGTAAGCTTTGACGATGCTG
Organism: Candidatus Cryptobacteroides sp.; assembly: GCA_051870135.1. Classification (GTDB taxonomy): domain Bacteria; phylum Bacteroidota; class Bacteroidia; order Bacteroidales; family UBA932; genus Cryptobacteroides. Next base: position 2,286 of record JBJEBP010000355.1, read on the forward strand.
TCACTCGCGGAGACATTGTCATCATTGCGGTTCCGGTCGGTACGGCTGTGAGGATGCTTCCGCAGGTGCTGGACAAGTTTGCCGGGACGAAGGACAAGATTGTCATTGACACCTGCTCGACCAAGGGCCAGATTGTCAGAAGCGTGCATTATCATCCAATGAGGAGCCGCTACGTGGCCACGCATCCTATGGCCGGAACCGAGTATTCGGGTCCGTGGGCCGCAATGCCGAATCTGTTCGACGGCCGGGCCTGCATCTTCGCCAACAGCGAGGAGTCCGATCCGAAGGCCGTCAAGACCATCGAGAGGCTCTATGATGTGCTGAACATGAGGCCGATATATATGAATGCGGACAATCACGATGTCCACACGGCCTATGTCTCGCATATATCCCACGTGACGTCATTCGCCCTGGCCCTGACCGTCCTGGACAAGGAAAAGGACGAGAAGCATATCTTCGACCTTGCGTCCGGAGGTTTCTCCTCCACTGTCCGCCTGGCGAAGAGCAATGCCGATATGTGGGTCCCGATTCTTTCTCAGAACAGGGACAATGTGCTCCAGGTCATCGACACCTACATTGACAAGATGAAGGAGTTTCGCGAGGCCATTTCGGACTACGACGAGGACCGGATAAGGGAACTCATCGGAGAGGCAAACAGAATCAAGAAAATCTTAAGGTAATTCAATATGGAAAGCAAACTCGATCTCATCCCCGTTTCCGAATGGGGCATTTTCCCTGAGGGAAATAAACCTCTGATGATAGCCGGACCTTGCAGTGCCGAGTCCGAGGTTCAGGTAATGCAGACGGCCCGTGGCCTCAAAGCATTGGGCGTCAATGTCTTCCGCGCCGGTATATGGAAGCCGCGCACTCATCCGAACAATTTCGAGGGCATTGGAACCCCTGGCCTCAAATGGCTCCAGAGGGTCAAGAACGAACTTGGCATGAAGGTGGCCACGGAGGTCGCCAGCGAGAAGCATATCTTCGACTGCCTGAAGTTCGGCGTGGATATGGTATGGATAGGAGCCCGCACCACGGCCAATCCTTTCCTTGTCCAGGAAATAGCTGACGCATTGAAGGATACCGATGTGCCTGTGCTTGTGAAGAACCCGGTAAACCCTGACCTTGACCTCTGGATTGGAGCTCTTGAGAGGCTCAACCAGGCCGGCATCAAGAAACTGGGCGTCATCCACAGGGGCTTCTCGACTTCTGACAAGATGGCTTACCGCAACTCCCCGGGCTGGCAGATAGCCGTGGAGCTCAGGACACGTTTCCCGGAAATGCCTTTCTTCGCTGATCCGAGCCATATGGGAGGTAACAGGAAATACCTACAGGAGATATCCCAGAGGGCTCTCGACCTGGGTCTTGACGGACTTATGCTGGAGTCGCATTGCGACCCGACTTGCGCCCTGAGCGATGCCAAGCAGCAGCTGACCCCGGAGGATCTCGGCGAACTGATGTCCCATCTGGTTGTCCGCCAGAGCGATTCCGACAGCCCTGAATACAAGGAGAACATTGACCAGCTCCGCGCCCAGATTGATATCATTGACGAGAACATTCTCTACATTCTCAATACCCGAATGAATGTCAGCCGCAGCATAGGAAAGTACAAGAAGGAGCACAACATCGCCATTCTCCAGACTTCCCGCTGGGACGAGGTGCTGACCGGAATGCAGGAGAAGGCCAAGGCCTACGGCCTATCCCCGGACTTCATAGCCAAGCTCTTCACCGCGATTCACGATGAGTCCGTCCAGGAGCAGAACCGGATACTATCGGAATAATAATAATTATTATTGGGGCTGGCCGTCGGGGTCAGCCTCTTTTCGGCCGAAGAGACGGCGAAAATTATAATATAGGGCTTGTTGATATTCCTGAAAGGATGGGCGGCACATTCCCTGACTTTTGGGAATGATTCTTAACCTGCAAAATTTCCGGATTTTGGCCTTCTTATCCGACAAAATTTCTATTTTTGCATTGAAATAAGATTCTTATTGGAAAAAATAGCAAAGCCCAACTCTTTATAGAGCCTCTTTTGGCGCAAGCGGCAATTCCTTGAGCACGGCCCCGTCAAGGTCACGCATACGGACCATCCCGTCCTCATCCATGGTGGCGAATGTCGGGGCATTGTCTCCCTTCGGGAAGGTTATGCTGCCGGTATTGCAGACAAGCAGGCCTCCAGGGGTTCTCTCCAGCTTCCAGTAATGGGTGTGGCCGGAGAAGATTGCATCCACGGCGGGGGACGTCGTATTGTTTTCATTGTACTTGTGTCCGTGGGTCAGCATTATCCTTGTCCCGTCGGCCACGAGAATGCTGTAATCTCCCATGCAGGGGAACTTCAGGAGCATCTGGTCAACCTCCGAGTCGCAGTTGCCGCGCACTGCCACGATTCTGTCGGAGAGAGAGTTGAGCCTCTCGGCAAT
>JBJEBP010000356.1:0-19744 GCA_051870135.1 Candidatus Cryptobacteroides sp.
CTCCGACAACTACAGGCCACTCTATAATATGCAAGTGGCTGACCCAAAAGGTCAGCCACTTGCCATTTTCTTATAAATAGCGTCAGAATGCGTACCTGACGCTGAGCGTAGGAATGAATCCGTAGGAGATTCCGTCCTTGTAGAACTCCCCGTCGCAGAAGCCGAACTGAGGTCTCAGGTCAACCGAAAGCTGAAGCGGGAACCAGAATTCGTATTCCATGCCGATCTGGCCGACGATTCCGGCGAAGAACTTGCCGTTCTTGTCATTGTAATGGGCAGTTCCGAGAGAAATTCCGGGACCGGCATACCAGGCCCAGGAGCCTTTCGGAGACCATTCCGGCTGGGCGAAGACGAAGTTGTAGATTCCGGACATGCGGAAGCCTACGTGGTTTATGCCCCAGACACCAGCATTGACCTCAAGGAAATGAGGGGCGCCGAGGGTGTGCTGGTAGCTGGCCTCGATTCCGTATCCGAGTCGTCCGCCGATAGCCCTTGGCTGGGCGGAAGCCGCAAATGCAAATCCAAGCATCACGGCAATGATGATAATTGTCTTCTTCATTGTCTTCAACATTTAAATCGGACACAAATGTACAGAATAAATCCGGTACACTTGTGTCCTTTATGTCGCAACAATTACTATACCATTCCCGAGAAGCCCATGAAGGCCATGGCGAGGATGCTGACAGTCACGAGAGCGATTGGAACACCCTTGAAAGCCTTCGGAACATCATTCATTGCAAGCTGCTCCCTCATTCCGGAGAAGAGAATCATTGCCAGTCCGTAGCCGAGTGAGGTGGCGAATGCGTAGAGCACTGCCTCTCCAAGGTTCAGCATGTGGGCCGGAAGTCCGAAGGTGAACTCCTTGGTAACCACTGTGATAGCCACACCGAGAACAGCGCAGTTGGTGGTAATCAGCGGAAGGAAGATACCCAGGGCCTGATAGAGGGACGGGCTGACCTTCTTGAGCACGATTTCGACCATCTGCACGAGGGCGGCAATCACAAGGATGAATGATATTGTCTGGAGGAACTCAAGCTTGAGCGGAACCAGGAGAAGATTGTTCAGAAGATAGGTTACAATAGTCGCGAGAGTAATCACGAAGCAGACCGCAGCCGACATTCCGGTGGCAGTGGAGAGCTTGTTGGATACTCCGAGGAACGGGCAGATACCGAGGAACTGCGCCAGAACGATATTGTTGACGAATATCGCCGAAACTATGATAAGTAAAATTTCCATAATCCTTTAGTCTTTCTTGGCAATCTTGTTGAACAGGACCATAAGATATCCGAGTACGAGGAAGGCTCCCGGAGCCATCACGAAGGCCAGGATGCCGTCGCCGGGAATGAAGTGGAAGCCGAATGCGGAACCGGATCCCAGGATTTCCCTTACGAGACCGATGACAGTGAGGGAAAGGGTGAATCCCAGGCCCACACCTATTCCGTCGAGGGCAGAATCAACAATCCCGTTCTTGCTGGCAAATGCCTCGGCGCGGCCGAGTACGATACAGTTCACCACGATGAGCGGGATGAAGAGACCGAGTGAAGCATAGACTCCCGGGACGAATGCCTGCATTACGAGCTGGAGCACGGTCACGAAAGTGGCGATAACCACGATATACACAGGGATATGCACCTTGTCCGGAACGACAGGGGCGATGGCCGAAATCACCATGTTGGAGAGAACCAGCACGAAAAGTGTGGCAAGTCCCATGCTGAGTCCGTCAATGGCCGATGTGGTGGTGGCCAACGTAGGACACATTCCGAGCAGAAGGACGAATGTAGGATTGTCCTTTATGAGACCCTTTGTTATAAGCTGCAATTTTGTCATTGTAATGTCCTCCTATAATTCATCTGAAATCGGCATTGGAAGGGCCGCAATGGCCTCAGCCGCATTCTTCACGGCAAGGGAGTAGGCCCTTGAGGTGATGGTGGAAGCGGTGATGGCATCCAGGTTGCCGCCGTCTTTCTTGACAGTGAGAGCCTTGGCTGAAATCGCATTGTTCTCATCGAAAATAGGCAGATTCCTGAACTGTCCGTAGAACTTCTCGTCACTGGTGCACTTGGCACCGAGACCCGGAGTCTCGCTGTGGGAGAGAACGCTGGTATTGAAGATTTCACCGCCGGGAACAACGCCGACCATCAGGGTCAGGGCACCGCCGAAACCGGTCACTGTGGATTTCACTGCGTATGCAACGACATTGCCGTCCTTTACACATTCATAATATTCCGAAGGCATACCGCCTACCTCAATCGGCTTCGAGGCCGAGATTTCCCCCTCAGGGAGAACCTTTGCCACGGAAGCCTTGAGGATGGCCGCATTGGTCTCCTCAATTGGGGCCTTGGTCACGGCATAAATTCCGCCGAGCACACCCGAGCATACAAAGCAGGTGGCGAAGAGGCAGAGGGCCATGTTCTTGAGATTGGATACTGCTGCCATTTCTATTTCCTCCCGTATTTTTTCTGATGGAACCACCTGTTGATGAGCGGAACCGTCGAGTTCATAATGAGAATTGCGAATGACATTCCTTCAGGATATGCTCCGAAGTAACGGATCATGATGGTGAGGAAGCCGATTCCGGCACCGAAGAGAATGCCGCCCTTGTCAGTCATAGGCGATGTCACATAGTCTGTGGCCATGAAGCAGGAACCGAGAATCATACCTCCGGTGAGGAGGTTGAAAAGCGGGTCAGTGAACCTGGTCGGGTCAACAGCCCAGAAAATCAGGGATGTGAGAGCCGCCGTAGCCCAGATTGACAATGTGATATGCGGCCTGATGACCTTGCGGACAAGGAGATATACGAAGCCTGCGAGAAGGGCCAGGGCTGAAATCTCACCCACGGAACCTCCCATATTGAGGAAGAGCATCTGGCCGTAGTCGAGACCGGAGGTGATGGTCTGGATGTTCTCACCCGACATCACAGCCTCATTGACACTGCCGAGCAATGTCGCTCCGGAAACGGCGTCAGCCCCGAAGAGTCCCTTCGGCATCTTCCAGGTCGTCATATAGGCCGGGAATGAAACGAGAAGGAAGACACGGCCTGCGATTGCAGGGTTGAAAAGGTTCTGTCCGATGCCTCCGAATGTCATCTTGGCTACTCCGATTGCGAAGAGAGCGCCGATGAAGACAACCCACCACGGTGTGGAGGAAGGGAGGTTGAGAGCGAGGAGAAGTCCTGTCACCGCGGCCGACCAGTCGCAGATGGTGCAAGGCTTCTTCAGCATGAACCTGGTTATGAGATATTCCAGGAGCACGCAGGAAATGACGGATGTCGCAAGAACCACGATTTCGCCGAGGCCGTAGAAGATGACCGACACGATAACCGCCGGCATCAATGCGATCACCACGTCACGCATAAGCGACTTGGTGGAGACCGGCGCATGGAGATGCGGGTTCGGGGATACCAAAAGTCTGTTCATTGTATTTCAATGGTTTATTGTTCAACTTATTTCTTCTCTGCCTCCGCGGCCTTGGCTGCTTCCGCGGCTGCCTTGGCGGCTGCGGCACGGGCCCTGATTATGCCCATTACCTTGACCTTGCCCTGGCGGATAATGTCGAGGAGAGGAATGTATGCAGGGCAGCTGTAGAGACAGCATCCGCATTCGATGCAGTCCTGGACCGCATTCTGCTCAAGGGCCTCGGTATTGTCCACGAGGGTGAGCTTCCTGAGGAGGAACGGCTCAAGACCCATAGGGCAGGCCTGTGAGCATCTTCCGCAGCGGATACAGTTCGTCTGGGGCTTGCGCTCAGTCTGTGCTGCTGTCAGGAAGAGAAGGGAGGATGTTCCCTTGAGGGTGGCGGCATCCAGGTTGGCGATGGCCTTGCCCATCATAGGACCTCCGCTGATTACCTTCACGGCATCCTCCGGCATTCCACCGGCCTGCTCGATAATGAAGGAAATCGGTGTGCCGACACGGACGAGATAGTTGTGCTGCCTGTCCATAGGGAGGCAGTCACCTGTCACGGTCACGGAATTGTCAACGATAGGTCTGTTCTTCTGGACAGCGTCATATACTGCCAAAGCGGTAGCCACGTTCTGTACCACGGCACCGACGTCGATAGGAAGGGCACCTGAAGGAACCTGGCGATGCATGACTGCGTCAATGAGCTGTTTCTCACCGCCTTCCGGATATTTTTTCATGAGGCTGAGGACCTCGATTCCATTGAACTTCGGGGACTTGGCCTTGAGTCCTGCCAGTACCTCATTGATATGGGCGATGGCCTCGGGCTTGTTGTCCTCAATGGCGATGGTGGCCTTTTCCACACCGAGAACCTGCTTGATGATGGCTGTTCCAACCACTACCTGCTCCCCTTTCTCGAGAAGGGTGCGGAAGTCGGAAGTAAGATAAGGCTCGCACTCGCAGCCATTGATGATGAGCATCTCGCATTTCTTGCCCGGAGGAGGGCAAAGCTTCACGTGGGTAGGGAAGGTGGCTCCGCCAAGTCCGACAATGCCGCCGAGCTTGATCTTGTCCATTATCACCTTGTTGTCGTCGGTGAAATCGGTGATGAGGGTATCTGAAGTGTCAATGCCCTCAAGCCACTCGTCTCCCTCCACCTGTATCTCAATGCAGGTCTGCATGTTGCCTGCGAGATCCTTCCTCGGGCCGATGGATTTCACGGTTCCGGAAACGGAAGAATGGATGTATGCGGAAACGAATCCGCCCGGTTCTGCTACCGGCTGTCCCACCTTGACCTTGTCGCCCGGGGCCACAATCGGCTTGGCCGGGGCTCCGATGTGCTGGGACACGGATATATAAACTGTAGGAGGTATTGGAAACGCCTCAATTGCGCAACCGCGTGAAATCTTGCTGTCAGCAGGATGCACACCGCCTATTGAAAAAGTTCTTCTCATATTGTTTTCCTCCTTATTCTTTTACGGTTGGTTTGGCCTCCGCCTCGACTGGCTTTGCAGCCGGTTCTGCCGGTTTTGCAACAGGAGCTGCTGCAGGCTCGGCAGGCTTTGGTGCCGCCGCAGGAGCTGCCGCCGGCTTCGGAGCAGGCTTGGCCTTCTCGACTGGCTTAGGGAAGTTCACATCGTGGATTGCCCCGGTAGGACAAACCGCCACGCACTTGCGGCAAAGCTTGCACTTGGCAGGGTCAATGTAGGCCACATTGTTCTCCACGACAATGGCGTCGTGAGGGCAGTTCTTCGCACAAAGACCGCAACCGATGCAGGCAGCCTTGCAGGCCTTGCGGGCAACGGCGCCCTTGTCCTTGTTGATGCAGGAAACATAGACCCTGAGTCCGCGTATTCCCTTGGCCCTGAGCTCGATAACGCCCTTAGGGCAGGCCTTCGCACAGGCACCGCAGGCCACGCACTTGGTCTCATCCACAACCGGAAGCCCGGTCTCCTCATTCATTGAGATAGCACCGAACTGGCAGGCCTCCACGCAGTCGCCGCAGCCGAGGCAGCCGAATGCGCAGCCGGTGTCCCCGGCATAGAGGGCGGCCTTGACCTTGCAGGACTTGTATCCGCCATAGTCATTGGTCTTGGGCCTGTTGGCGCAGCTTCCGTTGCAACGGACCACAGCTACCATCGGAGCCTTCTCCTCCACCTCATAACCGAGAATGGAAGCGACCTTCTTCATCACGTCGTTTCCGCCGACAGGGCAGAAATTGGCGCTGAGGTCCGGTGCCTTCACGGCAGCTTCGGCAAAAGCGCGGCAGCCCGCGAATCCGCAACCGCCGCAGTTGGCACCCGGCATTACCTTCTCCACCTCGTCAATCCGTGGATCTTCTTCTACCTTGAACCTTTCGGCAACAAGGTACAGGACAACCGCCAGGACAAGTCCCAGAACGGCGATTATCACTACTGTCCAAATAATTGTTGAAGTCATTTCTTATAAGTTATGTTTGTTTTCCTTGATAACTCTGAATTCATATTCCTTCTCGAAGCGGCCCCTGAAAAAATACAGGACCACATAGTAGATGGCCATCACGGCAAGCCCGACCCCGCCTGAAAGCAAAGCCCCGTATCCGGCAAAGGACAGGGGGACACATACGGCAATGAGCAGGACCACAGGCAGGAAATAAGCAAGAAGCGCGGCCTTCAGCCCCATGGAAGGGGAAAGCAGCACCTCAACTTCCTCGCCGGCAATGTATTTCTCACCAGGCACAGGTCTCACGTCCACAGTCTTCGTGGTAGATTCCGACATGGCGCACATCGATGCGGCCTTGCAGGAAGAACAGGCGGAACTGGACACAATCTCCACCGTCAGGCTGTCCTGCGACACTGACACCACCCTGCCCTTATGCGCTATCTCCCCTGCCATATTATTTCTTCTCTGTATCTATCAATGCGTCAAAAGGATGCTTGAGATTCTCCCAGCCTGTCAGCCTTCCGCTCGCCACACCTGCCTTGAGAGGGGCCTCGAAGCAAATCGGTATCCTGTTCTCATCATCCGTTACCCAAATCGACATATCCGTATCCCCGGAGAAGACCTCGCCCGCGACCAGCTTTGCCGCGAACTTCATTGTCTTGACCGTACCTATGCCCTTGACATATTTCTTTTCCCGGCCGAGCCAGATGAAATACACATTGGTGACATCATTGTCAATGACGAATGTCATCGGGTATTTCGTATTCGGCTTGACCTTGCTGAAATTCATGTTCCTCGCCATATAGAAAAGGGCCGGAAGGTCGAAAGTGCAGTCCGTAAGAGGCAATGTCTCTGTCCAGGCACCCTTCCTGGATGTCTCCAGCGAGGCGATTATCTGCGGCTCGTCCCCGTCCCGGTGATAGTCATAGTCGTTCTTCGAATAATATCCGCCCTCGCGGGAATCCCTGTAGAAACGCTGCGGGACAATGCCGTCGCGCGAGAACCAGGTCTCGAACTGTTCCCTCACCTTGAAGAAGATGTCATAGAACCTGGCAGTTCGCCCGAAGACCTTGGAGTGGAAGACCGGGACTCCGTTCAGGGTCAATGTGTCGAGAGTAACCCTGGCCTTTGCCACATCGGCATTGATGGATTTCCACCTGTAATGTATGTCATAGTCGAGTGCCTCACCTGGCCCGAATGCCAGCTTGTCCTCGTCAAGCGACTTGACAGGGATACAGAAAGTACCCCTGGACTGCCCTGGAACTGGAAGTCCGGAGCAGAGAAGCATAAGCATTGAAACCGCTATGAGAACCTTCCTTGACATTACTGGAAACTGCTGTTTGCGAAATCATCCCCCGAAGGGAAAGGTGAGTAATCAGTCTGCATCTGGGCATCGCTGTTCATCGCGGACTCGAATGTGCTCGGAACCTGGTCCACAAAACGGAGCTGCTCGCCCTTGAACCTCATCGGAATCGTGTCAATCTGGCCGTTCCTGTTCTTGGCAATGATGATTTCCGTGTACTCCTTGTCCTCTACCGTGTCACCCAGCCCGATGGCATCCGGTCTGTGCACGAAGAGCACGATATCCGCATCCTGTTCAATGGAGCCGGACTCGCGCAAGTCGCTGAGCATAGGCCTGTTGTTGCTGTTTGTCCTCTGTACCGAGTTTCGGGAGAGCTGGGACAATGCCATTATAGGAATGTTCAGTTCCTTGGCCGTACCCTTCAGCATCCTGGAGATGGCGGCGACCTCCTGCTCACGCATTCCCCTGAGTTCTGCCGGGCCCTGCATAAGCTGGAGATAGTCCACGACAATGAACTCCACCCCCTTCGAGTGGACAAGACGCTTGGCCTTGCTCCTGAACTCAGCAATGGAAATGCCCGGAGTATCATCTATGTAGATAGGGGCCTTGGAAATGGCCTTCAGGCTGTAGTTCAGCTGCTCCCAGTCCTGGGGGTCCATCTTGATACCACCCTTGATCTTGTCGGCAGGCAGTCCGGACTCGGTGGTAATCAGACGTTTCACCAACTCAATGGCGGACATCTCCAGGGAGAAGATGGCTACCGGCTTATGGTTGTCCACAGCAGCATTGCGCAGGACATTGAGGGCGAACGCAGTCTTTCCGACGGAAGGACGGGCACCGAGGATAATGAGGTTGGAATTCTGCCAGCCCAGGGTGTATTTGTCCAATGAGGCAAAGCCGGAAGGCACTCCGCTGATACCGGATTTGGTCTGAAGCTCCTCCAACTCGTCCGTGGCAGCCTTGATTACGGAACCGATATCCTGGAAATCCCTCTTGACATTGTTCCTGATGGCATCGTCAATCTTGCTCTGGGACATGTCGATGAGTTCATCGACATCAGCCCCGTCATCGAACGAGCCCTTGAGAATGTCGTATGCGGCGGAAATAAGTTCCCTCTGGATACATTTCTGCTTGAGGACCTTGACGTAATATTCCACGTGGGCGGCGGCGGCAATCTTCTCCGTCAATGAGACAAGAGCGAGAGTACCACCGACCTCGTCAAGCTTTCCCATCGCCTTGAGCTTCTCTCCCACGGACAACAAATCCAGGGCGATGTGCTCATTGACGAGCTTGGCCATCGCCTCGAATATAGTCCGGTTCCTGGGTTCGTAGAAGCAATTGGGTTTCAATTCCTCCATCACGTCATCGACGCAACGGGGGTCAATCAGCAGGGCGCCGAGAACGGCTTCCTCGAAATCAACGGCCTGGGGCGGCTTGTTTCCCAAACCTGCCCCAAGATTGTCAAGAGTGACCTTGTCGTCCGTCTTCTTCCGGGACTTTTTAGCTTCCGCCATTGGATTATGCCTCCTCGGCCTCTATGGTGTTGCTGACGATGATTCTTCCGCAATGCTCGCAGATGACGAGCTTCTTGTTGGAAGCTATCTCAATGAGTCTCTGCGGGATAATGGTATTGAAGCAGCCGCCGCAGGAGTCGTTGTTGAACACGCTTACTACGGCAAGGTGGTTGCGCTCGCTGTTGCGAATCCTCTCGTAGGCGCTCATGGTACGGGCATCAATCTTGGATGCGCACACCTCACGGGCGGCGAGAAGTTCCTTCTCCTCCTTGGATGTGGAATCAACGATTGTGGAAAGCTCCTCCTTCTTGGCCTTGAGGTCCTCGTTCCTTACGGAAAGTTCCTCCTTGATGGCCTGGAGTTCCTCCTTCTTTGCGAGAATGGCCTCCTTGGTGTCGGTCACATTCTTCTGGGCAATCTTCTTGAGAAGCTCGTGGTTCTCAACTTCCTTGGAAAGGGAGTCATACTCACGGCTGTTGGCAATGCTCTCCATCTGGGACTTGTACTTCTCGATGGCAGCATCGTATTCCACAATCTGGTTCTTGAAATTTGAAATGGAGGTATTGAAAGCCTCAATCTCTGCTGTAATCTGCGCAGCCTTCGCCTTCATCTCCGAAACTTCGCTCTCGAGATTGGCTACCTCAACAGGGAGTTCGCCGCGGAGCTGGAGAATCTTGTCAATTGCGGAATCCGCCTTCTGGAGCGCGTACAAAGTGCGGAGCTTTTCCTCTACGGAAAGCTCGGAATCCGCGAAATTTTTCTGGATTGATACGAAAGTCTCCCTCTGGTCAATCGGAGTTTCGACTTTCTTGAGTTTCTTGGCCATATTTGATATAATTATATAATTCGTTTATTATCAATCAGATACACCTTACGGGACAATTTTCCCGCAACCGGCTGCTTCTAAAGACTGCAAAGTTAGGAAATTTTTTCCGTATCAAAGAAAATAATATTTCCACCACGTCAATCTCGCTCTCGAAATGTCCTATGTCCATTACCATGAAGTCCCCGTCAATGAAATAATTGTGGTAGGAGACATCCCCGGTCACATAGAGCTGGGCCCCGGCCTTGACAGCTGCCCCGATGAGGGACGAACCGCTTCCCCCGCAGACTGCGACACGGCTGACAGGCGAAGAACAAGGCAGCGAGCATCTTGCGTGCTCCAGGCCGAACCTCTCCTTGACGAGTTCCACGGCTTCCTCTGAAGGCATGGCCTCCGGAAGATTGCCCACAATGCCCAGGCCAGTACCCTCTCCATCCTCGTCGAGTATGCTGATATCCGTAAGCCCGAGCCTAGAGGCCATAGCTCCGCTGACTCCGTCCGGGACCTTGTCGGCATTGGTATGGGCGGCATATACAGCCACCCCGGACTTGATTGCCTTCATCACCGCACGGGTCACGGGATCACCTCCGTCAATCTTCTTCAAGCCCTTGAATATCAATGGGTGATGAGTGACAACCATATCCGCCCCGAGTTCCACTGCCTCGTCAATGAGTCCGGGCGTACAGTCAAAGCCCACCAGCACGCCGTGGACCTCATCTTCAGGCGAACCGATGGAAAGACCGCTATTGTCCCATTCTTCCTGCAGGGAGAGGGGCGCAAACTCCTCGATGCAGGCTGCTATATCCTTGACTTTCATAATGATTCCCTGATTTCAACAAGTTGCTGGCGGATGTCCTTGAGATAATTGATGGCCTTCACCCTCGCCTCCACGCTCTTGCGGTCGGAGGCCATCTTGGAGGCAGCTCCGGCAAGCGTCATCCCGTTTGACTTGACCAGAAGATGCACCTGCCTGAGGGTTTCCACGTCCTCGGCCCTGTAGAGGCGGTTGCCCTTGGCATTCCTCTCCGGCTTGATGAACTTGGAAAAATAATCCGACCAGAATCTGATGAGCGAGACATTCTCACCGAGAAGTTCCGCAACTTCACCTATTGAATAATAGAGCTTTGACATAACCGGAATTAATTATATGGTTAAGCGGGCCTAGTCCATGGACTGGCCGGTGGTGGCGGCCAGATATGCTGCCCTGGTATATTCTTCTGGAGTGAAAGTGGCGAAGAAGAAGTTCACCGGATCCATGACCTTCCCGTCCCTTCTCACCTCGTAATGGAGATGAGGGGCGAATGAATTGCCGGAAATACCTACTCCTGCCAGCTTTTTCCCTGCCTTGACCCTTTCGCCTTTCCTCACTACAATATCCTCAAGATGGGCATAGACGGTCACATACCCGCCATCGTGGGTTATCTCCACGACATTGCCGAGGCCCTTGCTGGAGCGCCTCACATCAGTGACAACGCCGTCTCCCGCAGCAAGTACCGGAGTTCCCTGGCCCACAATGAGGTCAATGCCGTCATGCTGGGACATAACCTTGTAGAAAGGATTGATTTTCTGTCCGACCGAGGCCCCGACCTGGGCCGGTTTCAGGCCTTCGACCGGCACTATCATTGGCGGCATCACGAATTGATTGCCGGACATTTCCGAGAACAGGTCCCGGAATCCGGACTCGATACCTTCCGCCGCATTGGAAAGGGAGGCTATTCGTCCCTCGGAATACCTGACAATGTCGCTATCCGGAATTGAGTCCTCATCGAATACGAATGACATCCTGCCAAGGGGGTCCATCTCCGGGGCGTCTGCATTGAAAAGTTTCTCGTAAATTGCATTGTCCTTGGCCTCCAGCCCCCTGACCACATCGGAAATCAGCTTTTCCTTCCCGTCCATTTCAGGGTAGAGCTTCTCGTACATGCGGTTTTCCCGCTTCAGCCTCTTCTCCTCGTCGGTGGAAATCAGGAAGGAAAAACAGAGATAATAGAATGCCGCAAGGGACACTGTCGCAATGAGCCATTTGAGCGACGTCATCAGCATGCCTCCGACTGAATGCGTCACCTTCTTCAGATTGAAATCCTTGTCAACTTCATATCTGCTCATCGTGAAGCCCCCCGCTTGAGAGCCGCCCTGAAATTCTCCTCCGTTATGTTTTCAGACTCGGCGGAGGACTTGGCCACCATCGACCTGTACTCGTCGAGCGGCATATCCATATCGAAATAGTTGTACGGATTTACATACTTCCCGCGATATATCACCTCATAGTGGAGATGCGGGCCTGTGGAACGTCCCGAATTGCCGGAATCGGCTATGCGCTCTCCCCTCTTCACCTTCATTCCCTCCCCTACAAGGACAGTCTTGAGATGGGCGTATCTGGTCTTGTATCCGAAGCCGTGGTCAATGACGATGGAATTGCCGTATCCGAACAGTTCGAATGACACAGATTCCACGACACCGTCGCCAGTGGCATAAATCGGGTTTCCAGGCTTGCAGGCAAAATCGAAGCCCGTGTGCATCTTGGATACCCTTGTTATAGGGTCTGACCTGTATCCGAATGAGCTGGAAAGCCTGTAGGTACCCTCCTCAGGGGCTATAGGCGGCACGGCCGGGATGCAGGAAGCCATATCCCCGGCCTTCCTGGACATTGCCTCGACCTCGTCGAGAGATCTGCTCTGAACGTATGTCTTCTTTGTCAGGACGTCGAGCCTCACTGCTGTCTTCTTCAATATGGAATTCTCCGGAAGAATATCCAGGTAGTCATATCTGTTCACTCCTCCGAATCCAGCATTCCTGACCTCGGCAGGAATCGGGTTCATACCGAAAATGTTCCTGTATATCTCGTCGTCACGGACCCCGAGCCCGTCAAGGGTGGCATCGTAAACGTCCAGCTGCCTGTTCATGAGCTCAATCTTGGAAGTCCATCTGGCATTGGCCATCTTGAGGATAACCGTCTTCGGAAGTTCAAACCCGAACACTGCCGTGGCCAGCCAGAAATACACGAATGACAGGGCAATGCTGGAAAGGACCAGCAACGCCAGCTTCAATGCCCGCGACTTCGTGGATGCCTTCTCAATCTCGTACAGAAGGGTCTCCGGGTTGAGTTTATATCTTTTGAATTCAGACATATTTCGCAAATATAGTCTTTTTTGAGAAAAAAGTTATAATTTTGCCGTTTGATTGGGGAAATGGCCCCGGCCTGGTCACGAAAAATCGTGCCAATCCCCTGCATTGAAAAGATAATATTATTATGATGACATCTAAAGAGATAAGACAGAAATTCCTGGATTTCTTCGCTTCCAAGGGGCACCAGATTGTCCCTTCAGCCCCTATGGTGGTCAAGAATGACCCGACCCTGATGTTTACCAATGCCGGAATGAACCAGTTCAAGGACATCTTCCTCGGCAATGTGACACCGAAGTCCCACAGGGCGACCGACTCGCAGAAATGCCTCAGGGTCAGCGGAAAGCACAATGACCTGGAAGAGGTCGGACACGACTCCTATCACCACACAATGTTCGAGATGCTCGGAAACTGGAGCTTCGGGGACTATTTCAAGACTGAGGCAATCAGCTGGGCCTGGGAGCTTCTCACGGAAGTTTACGGCATTGACAAGACCAAGCTCTACGCCACCGTATTCGAGGGAAGCGCAGAGGACGGGACAGAATTGGACGAGGAAGCAAGACAGACCTGGCTCAGGTATCTTCCTGAGGATCACGTACTTCTCGGAAACAAGCACGACAACTTCTGGGAGATGGGCGACACCGGCCCTTGCGGTCCTTGCAGCGAAATCCACATTGACCTGAGGGATGAGGAGGAAATCGCAAAGGTTCCGGGAAGGGAGCTCGTGAACAAGAGCAACCCTCTCGTCATTGAAATTTGGAACCTCGTGTTCATGCAGTACAACAGGAAGGCCAACGGTGAACTTGAGGCCCTGCCGGCCCGCAACATTGACACCGGAATGGGTTTCGAGCGCCTCTGCATGGTACTTCAGGGCAAGAAGAGCAACTACGATACAGATGTATTCACCGGAATGATAGCCAGGATTGAGGCACTTTCCGGCCATTCATACCACGAATCCGGAAAGACAGAGGTGGCAATGAGGGTTATCGCGGACCACATCCGTGCAATAAGTTTCTCAATTGCCGACGGACAGCTTCCTTCCAATGTCAAGGCAGGCTATGTCATCAGGCGAATCCTGAGGCGCGCCGTAAGATACGGATACACCTTCCTCGGTTTCAACGAACCGTTCCTCTGCAGGCTCGTGGCCCAGCTCGTGGACGATATGGGAGAGGCCTATCCTGAGCTCCGCAGCCAGCAGACCCTCATTGAGACAGTAATCTGCGAGGAGGAGTTCGCCTTCCTCCGCACCCTTGACAGGGGTATCAGGATGATGGACGACTATCTCGCCAAGGCAGCCGGCACCAAGGTCATTGAAGGAAAAGACGCATTCGTATTGTACGACACCTACGGCTTCCCTATTGACCTCACCGAGCTCATTGCATCGGAGAATGGCTGCACCGTGGACCTCGAAGGCTTCAATGCCGAACTCGCAAAGCAGAAGGAGAGGGCCCGCCAGGCCACTTCCAATGAGTTCGGGGACTGGATACAGTACCACGATGCCGAGGGCGGGGAGTTCATAGGCTATGACTATCTGGAACTTGAGGGAGCCAGCCTCATCAAGCAGCGCACCGTAAAGCAGAAGAACAAGGTGATGTACCAGCTCGTCTTCGACCGCACTCCGTTCTATGCGGAGATGGGCGGACAGGTGGGCGACACCGGATATATCGAGTCGGAGAGCGGTGAGAGAATCAATATCCTCAACACCGTCAAGGAGAACAACCTCACGATTCACATCGCAGAGAGGATTCCTTCAGACTGCTCCGAGTCATTCTCACTCCACGTGGACGGCGAAAGGAGGCTGAAAATCGCAGCCAACCATACTGCCACCCACCTTCTCGACCATGCCCTGAGAGAGGTCCTCGGCAAGCACGTCGAGCAGAAGGGTTCTTTCGTGGGCCCGGATTATTTCCGTTTCGACTTCTCCCATTTCTCCAAGATGACAGACGAAGAACTTGAAAAGACAGAGCAGCTCGTAAACAGCCTCATCCGCCTCGATTCCCCGCTTGAAGAGAACAGGGAGGCGACAATGGAGGAGGCCAATGCAATGGGCGCTATCGCATTGTTCGGTGAAAAATACGGAGACAAGGTCAGGGTGGTCAAATTCGGTGACTCGGTTGAGCTCTGCGGAGGAACACATGCTTCAGCCACAGGCCGTATCGGAATGTTCACAATCGTGTCCGAAGGAGCCGTGGCAGCAGGCGTGAGACGTATCGAGGCCGTGACAGGAGAGGCTGCCTGGAGGCATTTCAGGGCTGTCCAGGACTCGGTGAAATCTGCCAAGGCCTTCTTCAACAATACTCCTAACCTCGTTGAGGCCATCAAGAAACTCGTAGATGAGAATACCGGCTACAAGAAGGAAATCGAGGACTTCGTCCAGGAGAAGACAGCCAGGGTGGCCGAGAAGCTCGGCAAGGAGGCCAGGGAAATCAATGGTGTGAAAGTTGTTGAGTTCTCAAGCCCCGCAGACCCTAACATCATCAAGAATGCCGCGGCAATTCTCCAGAAGAAGATGGAGAACTTCATGTTTGCGGCAGCATTCGAATATGAGGGCAAGCCAAGTCTTGTCCTGATGTATTCCCCTGACCTCGTGGCCAAGGGACGCAATGCCGGCAAGGATATAAGGGAGGCGGCCAAATTCATTCTCGGCGGAGGTGGCGGACAGCCTGGCCTTGCAACGGCCGGAGGAAAGAATGCCGAGGGTCTCAAGGATGCTCTCGCCAAGATGATTGAGCTCGGCACCGCATAGGCTTGCGGGCACGGATTTCTGCATTGGAACAGGATGAAGAAACTGGACAAATTCATAGTGAAGTCATTTGCAGGGCCTTTCTTGGGCATCCTGCTGATTGTGGTCTTCATCATGATGATGCAGTTTCTCTGGCTCTACATTGACGAACTCGTAGGCAAGGGCCTGGGACTCAAGATTATACTTGAGTTCCTCGGCTGGGGAAGCGCCACAATGCTTCCGTTGTCCCTACCTCTCGCCACATTGCTCGCCTCGGTGATGACCGTAGGCCAGCTGGCGGAGAACAATGAGCTCATTGCAATGAAGTCGGCCGGAATCTCCCTCACGAGAATCCTGACCCCGCTCATTGCCTGTGCCGCCGTCATCTCCGTCATCGCGTTTTTCACCGTGAACAACCTGGTCCCCGTGGCCTTCAACAAGATTTACACATTGAGAGACGATATCGGGCGGACAAAGGAGGAAATCAACATCCCTACAGGCACATTCTACGACGGTATTGACGGCTATGTACTCAGGGTGGACAGCAAGGATGACAAGACCAAGATGATGCACGGCGTGCTGGTCTATGACCATACCGGCAACAAGGGCAACACCAGCGTGACAATTGCCGACTCGGCGATGATGAAGATGTCAGCAAGCAAGGACTACCTGACATTCAAGCTGTTCAGCGGCATCAACTATCAGGAGACGAACAAAATCAGCTACCGGGACACGTCTCTCCAGCTGCAGAAGATTACTTTCGGCACGCAGGAGATGATTATTCCGCTGGAGAACTATGCTTTCCAGAAATCCGAAGGGGCCAAGTTCGGGGACCAGGTAAAGGCCAAGAGTCTCAGCCAACTCCATCACGGCAAGGACTCCCTCACGCATCTCAATGACTCCGCGCGTACCGTGAACACTGAGGCCTTCTTCCAGAAGAGATTGCTCAGATATGCCAGCCAGCTGGATACGACGACCCATTTCCAGGGCACTACCCCGTTCGAGGACAAGAGACTCTGCCAATGGGAGAAACCAGCCGATGAGCTCGGGGCATACCAGAACGCCAAAAACATCGCCACGGACTTCAAGATGCAGATCAGCAGCTACGAGAATGACGTTTACAGTTATATCTTCCTGCTTCGGAGGACTGATGTCGAACTTCTGAAGAAATTCGCGGAGGCATTGGCCTGCTTCATCCTCTTCTTCATCGGAGCGCCTCTGGGGGCCTTCATCCGGAAAGGCGGGCTTGGAGTATCGGCCATCATTGCCGTGCTCTTCTTCGTGCTTTACTGGGTGATTGACATCACCGGAACCAAGCTTGCGAGGGACGGAGCGGTATCCGCAGCTGCCGGAGTATTCATATCCACAATCGTCCTGTTCCCGATGGGACTGTATTTCACCTGGAAGGCCGTCCACGACTCCGCCATCATCAACACGGAGAACTTCGGTACCTGGTGGAGGAAGATAAAGAGCAGATTTATGACAACATTCAGAAAGACAAGAATCGTATATATGGGCACGCCGGAATTCGCAGTTGCCCCTCTCAAGGCCCTCATTGACGCAGGCCACAAGGTAGTGGGTGTCGTGACCGTGGCCGACAAGCCGAGCGGACGCGGACTCAAGGTCAATGAGAGTGCGGTCAAGAAATTCGCCGTGGAGCAGGGCATACCTGTTCTCCAGCCGGTCAAGCTCAAGGACCCTGAGTTCCTGAAAGCCCTGGCTGACCTCAAGGCCGACCTTTTCGTGGTGGTGGCATTCAGGATGCTCCCTGAGGAGGTCTGGACAATGCCGAAGCTCGGCACGTTCAACCTGCACGCTGCCCTGCTTCCTCAATACCGGGGAGCGGCTCCTATCAACTGGGCGGTAATCAACGGGGAGAACATGAGCGGTGTCACGACCTTCATGATTGACCACGACATTGACACTGGAGGCATCATCCTCAGGCAGGAATGCCGCATTGCCAAGACCGACACGGCCGGAGACCTGCACGACAAGCTTATGTCAATTGGTTCCGAACTGGTCGTGGAGACTGTCGAGGGCATCATCGAGAAGAATGTGGAGACCCGTGTCCAAAGGAGTTTCATCCAGGGCTCCGAGGTGCTCAAGCCGGCTCCGAAACTCACGAAAGCTCTCTGCCACATTGATTGGAATGACTCAGCCACAGCGATTTACAACCTCATCAGGGGCCTGAGTCCTTATCCGACCGCATTTACCGAGCTGGTCCGCATTGACGGAACCGGAACTCCGCAGCAGCTGAAGATATTCTTCGGCGAGACTGTGACAGGAGAGGCGCTCGAATCAATGAGGAGCAGAAGCATTGGCAATGCGGAAAGGCCGGGAAGCATTCTCTCCGACGGCAAGTCATTCTTCGCCATCACGACTGCAGACGGTGCAATTTCAATCACCGACATGCAGCTTTCAGGCAAGAAGAGGATGGACGTGAAGGCCTTCCTTGCAGGCTTCAGGAATCCGGAGCAGTTCACCACCACTGCCGGCACATCAAAGGAGGAAATCCTGAAAACCCTGGGCTAGAGCTGTTATCGGAACCCCAACTTTACTTTCTTGGGCCGATGAAACGGTCTCCATTGAAGTGAATCATGTGGTCCGGCTTATCGGCAAGCCACACCTCAGTTTCCCAGGCAATATCGTCAATGTACTTCTTAAATTCTTTTGCGCTGGGGAAAGCTGTTACATACACGATACCGTAGGGGCAATCCTTGGTGAAATCTTCAAGTTCCACGACACGCTTCGCAGAGACAGGTCCGTGTGAGGTCACAACCTCTATCAGGAACAGCCAACCGCGTTTTTCATCGCTGATAACAATATCCGGCAACTTTGAGTGTTCTGTAATGGGAAGATTGAGGGCCTCAAGGCCTTCATTGTCGACATAAAGGTTCTTGTCCTCCGTATCTCCGATGTAGAGCAGTTTTCCGCCTGGAGCAAAGCGAGGCGCAAATTCCTCGACCACAGCAGATTGGACTTCATTATGAGTGCCGGGAGAAAGATAATATTCCTGACCTTCAATAATCAGCGGGATTTTATGCATATCGCGCTCTTGGGCATATCTATCACGCAGAATCTCGTATTCAACGACAAATTGTTGTGTCCTGCTATCCCAGTTATTCGTTCCATAGGACTGAGCCACTTCCAGAGCCTCTTCAGTAATAGCGTAGTGAGTGCGCGGGCTATTGACAGGTAAAGTCGGATCATCAGGATTAAAATTTGCGACTCCCGCTTGAATGAATTGGTGCAAGACCTGGCGACGGAAAGTCTCACGGGTGTTCGGTGCATAAGGAGAATCAGATTTATAATTCTCATTAACAAAAGCCATGATTTCCTTCGTGATGTGCTGGCTGGTACGTGACGCATTTGCCCAAGGTGTATCCTCCTTGACACTGCAAAGTGCCAGGAATGTCAGGGCGGACATTTCATTCTGCTGGGCTGCCGGCAATCCCAATGCCTTCAAAATTTCTTGTGCTTCCGTAATTTTGCTCATCGTTACTGAATCTTAAAGTAATCCAGGACCAGTTCATTGATGTAGTCGAGGGAATAACTGTTTCTCAAAATAATCTTCCTGCCTATTTCCCGGATGGTTTCAATAGGCGGAAGAGGCATCATCCTCAGTTCCGTGGCACTCACATTGATGTTTCCATTGAAAGTCCTGAACCAGGCATCAAACATTTCGCTGTCCAGCAGGGCGGTCAGCCCCATTACTTCATCTCTGCGGAGATGTCCCTTTAATCTATAAATATAGTTCAATTTGTTCTCAAATCCAACAAATTCATTCTTTGTCATATTTCCGAAGTATGGTGCTGCGACCAGGCGACTGCTGTCATCCTTGGAACTGAAACGCCTGAGCAGCACGTAATTCTTGTTCGGCAGGAGTAGCATTTTTGTTTCAGGAGCAATACGGATATACTGTCCCTTGTTCTTGCTCTGAACCGGGTGATCGCACAGCATCTTCACCACATTATGAAGCCAGTATAGAGGAGCTGTATCCTCTGCGGGCTCGTTCATAATGTAGTCTTGCGCCCTGAAGGCGACAACAGGGCCCGTAGATATCCTGATTCCATATTTCTCCATATTGCCATCCCAGGAACGGAAAAGGCTCAAGATCGCCTCATCTCTGCTGTCAACAGGCAGATATACAACCTTTTCCTTGCTATCCACATCCACAATTTCCTTGGTTGCATACTTCTTCTGTGAAGGAGTAGCCAAATCACTGATTCCCTGGCTATATGATACTGTTATGTCTTTCCCCAATCCAATCGTTCCCATTCTCGTAATAACCAGCTCCTGAAGAACTTCATCCTTGGCAAACGTGTCTTTGCGTGTATTGAAAAGGTGGATAAGATTAATCTGTACGTTCTTGAAAAGGAAATCTCTGAAAGACCTGAAATATCTGCCGGAGGCAAAACTACGGGGCGTGATGAAGATCAT
>JBJEBP010000357.1:0-4667 GCA_051870135.1 Candidatus Cryptobacteroides sp.
GAGGTTGCTTTCGACCGTGGAGGATATCTCTATCACGGCAGAGTTCAAAGTTTGGCTGACGCTGCCCGTGAAGGCGGTCTTAAATTCTAATCGGGACTATGGCAAATACAAATGTTAAAAGAGTAAAGACATCTGATCTTGAGCTTAAAGACAGACTCGTCTCAATACAGAGGGTAACCAAGGTTACCAAAGGTGGACGCCATTTCCGTTTCGCAGCCATCGTTGTTGTCGGAGATGAGAATGGTATCGTAGGATACGGCCTTGGAAAGGCAAACGAGGTTACCGTCGCTATCCAGAAGGGTATTGAGGATGCAAAGAAGAATCTCGTGAAGATTCCTGTAATCAACAAGACCATTCCTCACGAGCAGGTTGCAAGATTCGGCGGCGCTGAAGTATTCATGAAGCCGGCTGCTCCGGGTACCGGTGTAAAGGCAGGTGGTGCCATGCGTGCAGTGTTCGAGTCTGTAGGTATCCAGAACGTCCTCGCCAAGTCAAAGGGCTCCTCAAACCCTCACAACCTCGTGAAGGCTACAGTTGCCGCATTGACCGAGCTCAGGGACGCCTATACAGTGGCTGGACTTCGCGGAGTGCCTATGAGTAAAGTATTTAACGGATAGGAGGAAACGAAATGGCTACATACAAAATAACTCAGGTTGTCAGCAAGAACGGTGCTACCAAGAGGCAGATTGCCAATCTCAGGTCACTCGGCATCCGCAGGATGCACCAGACAGTGGAGGTTGAGGCAAACCCTGTCAACAAGGGTATGATCGCCAAAGTGCAGCACCTTGTAAAAGTTGAAGAAATCTAATCGGAGGAATTACAGATGAATTTGCACAATTTGAAACCTGCACCAGGTTCAACACACAATACCAAGAGATTAGGCCGTGGCCAGGGTTCCGGCAAAGGTGGTACTTCCACCCGCGGTACCAAGGGTGCCCAGGCACGCGCCGGATACGAGCACAAGGTTGGATTCGAGGGTGGCCAGATGCCTATCCAGAGGCGTCTTCCTAAGTTCGGCTTCAACAACCCTACCAGGGTTGAGTACAAGGCTGTGAACCTCGACCAGATCCAGGCCTTGGCCGAGAAGCTCGGATCAGAAATTATCACTGTCGAGAATATCAAGGCTGCCGGTCTTGCAGGCCACAAGGAGCTCGTGAAGGTTCTCGGAAATGGTGAAATCAGCGCAAAGGTCGAGGTCGTTGCTGACGCATTCTCAAAGACTGCTGTTGCAAAGATCGAGGCTGTCGGTGGAAAAGCAACTAAGACCGAGTAATAATGAAGAAATTTATTGAGACAATCAAGAACATCTTCAAGATAGAGGAGTTACGCAAGAGAATCGTTTATACGCTTCTCTTGGTACTCGTTTATCGTATAGGATGTTTCATCGTGCTTCCGGGCATTGACGCTACTATGCTCGCCAGCCTCCAGAGCAAGACTCAGGAAGGTCTCGTCGGCCTCCTGAACATGTTCTCCGGCGGTGCGTTCGGCAATGCGTCAATCTTCGCTCTCGGTGTGATGCCGTATATCTCGGCATCCATCGTAATCCAGCTCCTCGGAATGTTCGTTCCTTATTTCAGGAAGCTTCAGATGGAAGGCGAGAGCGGCCGCAGGAAGATGAATCAGATTACCAGGTATCTTACCATTCTGATTCTTGCTATCCAGTGCCCTGCCTATCTCACGGCAATCCACGCCCAGATTCCAGGTGCCGCATTCGTGGCTGTGACACAGCTCGGATGGTCCAACTTCACCTTCAATCTCGTATCTACACTCATCCTGCTTTCAGGTTCGATGTTCGTGATGTGGCTCGGTGAAAGGATTACCGACCGTGGTATCGGAAACGGTATTTCCCTCCTTATCATGATTGGTATCGTTGCCCGTCTCCCTTACGCACTCGTTGCCGAGATTGGTGAGAAGTTCACAACTACCAATGGTGGTCCGCTCCTTCTCATCGTCGAACTGGTAGTCCTCTTCCTCGTGTTCGTGGCCGCTATCGCCATCGTGCAGGCTGTCAGGAGAATTCCTGTACAGTACGCAAAGAGGGTTGTCGGAAACAAGCAGTACGGTGGAGTCCGCAACTATCTTCCTCTGAAGATCAATGCGGCCGGCGTTATGCCTATCATCTTCGCCCAGGCTCTCATGCTCTTCCCTATACTCTTCTCAAAATGGGATGCTACCAGGGGAATTGCAGCTGCCTTGAGCAACTATACCGGCTTCTGGTATAACCTTATTTTCGGATTCCTCGTCGTAATCTTCACATATTTCTACACAGCTGTCACAGTTCAGCCGAACATGATGGCCGAGCAGATGAAGCAGAACGGCGGTTTCATACCTGGCGTGAAGCCTGGAAAGAAGACTGCGGAGTACATTGACGACATTATGGACAAAGTCACTCTCCCTGGCTCAATTTTCCTCGCCCTCATTGCCATTATGCCGGCATTCGCGATGCTTCTGGGTGTCAACAACCAGTTCGCAAGCTTCTACGGAGGTACTTCCCTCCTGATTCTTGTGGGTGTGATTCTCGACACTCTTCAGCAGATTGAAGGACATCTGCTGATGCGTCACTATGACGGATTGATGAAGACAGGTCGTCTGAGTGGACGTTCCGGAATGTAATTCCTGATAGGAGAAGAAGGAAGATGCTTAAGCCAAAGACAGAAGAGGAAATCGAGCTACTCCGCGAGAACGGAATACTGGTGTCGAAGACACTGGCCGAAGTCGGTAAGGCCGTTGCCCCAGGTGTGACAACTAAAGAGTTGAATAGGGTGGCGGAGACTTTCATCCGTGACAACGGAGCGATTCCAAGCTTCTTGGGTTTTGAAGGATTTCCGGCTGCAATATGCGCCTCTGTGAATGACGTGGTCGTGCACGGTTTTCCGTCCGACTACGTCCTCAAGGAGGGGGACATAGTCTCTTGTGACATAGGAACCTTGTACAAAGGTTACAATGGCGACTCCTGCTACACCTTCCCTGTCGGGGAGATTGATGCGGAGACCAGGAAACTCCTTGATGTCACCAAGGCTTCCCTCTACAAGGGCATTGAGCAGGCCGTGGATGGAAACAGAACAGGCGATATCGGATACGCGGTGCAGTCGTATGCTGAGTCATTCGGGTTCTCTGTAGTAAGGGAACTTGAGGGCCACGGAATCGGAAAGGGTATGCACGAGGAGCCGGGAGTCCCGAACTACGGGAGGAGAGGCCACGGCACCCGCCTGGTGAGTGGAATGACAATTTGTATTGAGCCGATGATCAATGCCGGTACCAAGGCTGTGTACCTTGCTAAAAATGGTTGGGCGGTACACACACAGGACCACAAGAACGCGGCACATTACGAGCTTACGGTTGTTATCCGAAAAGGCAAGGCTGAACTGCTTTCGACCTTCGACTTCATCGAGAATGACAGTAATATTAAATTTTAAAGAGGTATTTCAGATGTCTAAACAAACAGCAATTGAGCAGGACGGGACGATAGTCGAGACTCTCCCTAACGCTATGTTCAAGGTAGAACTTGAGAATGGTCACGTCATTCTTGCCCACATTTCGGGCAAGATGCGTCAGAATTTCATCCATATCCTGCTTGGTGACAAGGTTAGAGTTGAAATGTCGCCTTATGATTTAACAAAGGGAAGGATTTCATTCAGATACAAATAAAATTTTTCGCGATATGAAAGTAAAAACATCCATTAAGAAGCGCAGCGAGGATTGCAAAATCGTGAGACGTAAAGGTCGCCTTTATGTAATCTGCAAGAAGAACCCTAAGTTCAAGATGCGCCAGGGATAATATTCAGTTGTGTAACAAAATAAAGTAAAGATTATATGGCAAGAATAGCCGGTGTTGATTTACCGAACAACAAAAGAGGAGAGATAGGTCTTACCTATATCTTCGGTATCGGGCGCTCTTCCGCAAGAAAGATTCTCACAGACTGCGGTATTGATTTTGACACTAAGGTTAGCGAGTGGAACGACGACCAGATTGCAAAGATCCGTTCCGTCATCGCCAACGAGTACAAGATTGAGGGTGAGCTCCGTTCAGCCGTCAATATGAACATCAAGCGTCTTATGGACATTGGTTGCTACAGAGGTATCCGTCATCGTATCGGACTTCCTGTCCGCGGTCAGAGCACCAAGAACAATGCCCGCACAAGAAAGGGCAAGAAGAAGACCGTAGCCAACAAGAAGAAGGCAACCAAATAAACCCTGATGAATTATGGCAAAGAAAACAACAACAGCAAAGAAGAGAGTCGTAAAGGTTGAAGCGACCGGTGAAGCTCATATTTCATCAACCTTCAACAACGTCATCGTTGCTCTCACCAACAACATTGGCCAGGTTATCAGCTGGTCATCTGCGGGAAAGAGTGGGTTCAGAGGCTCCAAGAAGAATACTCCGTATGCTGCCCAGGTAGCTGCTGAGGATGCTGCGAAGACTGCCTTCGACGCAGGTCTCCGCAAAGTGAAGGTCTATGTCAAGGGCCCTGGTGCAGGACGTGAGTCAGCTATCAGGACAATCGCCAATGCCGGTATCGAGGTAACTGAGATTATTGACGTTACTCCAATGCCTCACAATGGCTGCAGACCTAAAGGCCGTCGTAAAGTTTAATTTAACATTTAATGATTAATTACTATGGCAAGATATACTGGACCAAGTACTAAAATCGCCCGCAAATTCGGCG
>JBJEBP010000358.1:0-19563 GCA_051870135.1 Candidatus Cryptobacteroides sp.
CTTTCATCCTGCTGGTTTTCAGCATCCCGCATCCTTCGCCTGAAGTCATTGCCTCCGGGCAGACACCTTCCGGGATGTTTACGTTCACATTGATATTGTTCATTATCACGGCATTCGCATCGGCGACCCACGACATTGCCGCCGACGGCTTCTATATGGTGGTGCTCGAACCCGGCCAGCAATCCTTCTTCGTGGGCATCAGGAGCACATTCTACAGGCTCTCCTCCATTTTCGGACAGGGAGTTCTGGTGGTGATTGCTGGCCTCATAGAGTCGCATACAGGCAACATACCGCTTGCCTGGACGGTGACAATGGTGGTGACTGCCCTTATTTTTGCATTGATGACCCTGTACAATATGTTTTTCCTGCCGCGCCATCAGGCAGATGTGGCAGTGAAATCTACAGGCAATTCTTCAGCGGGAGAGTTCGCAAGGGCGTTCATTACATTCTTCCGCAAGCCGGGCATTCTTGTAGCATTGGCATTCATGCTTATGTACAGGCTTCCTGAGGCTCTTCTGCTGAAGATGGTCAATCCCTTCCTCCTGTCCTCGGCTGAACAGGGCGGCCTCGGTCTCCCGACGGCTACAGTCGGCCTTGTCTATGGCACTATCGGAGTGATAGCCCTGACCGTAGGCGGGATTGTGGGCGGAATGGCAGCATCTAGATGGGGCCTGAAGAAATCCCTCTGGCCGATGGCCGCATTCCTAGCCCTGCCTTGCGCCGCATACGTGTACATGAGTATGTCAATGACGCATAACATCCTGGTCATCAGTATATTGATTGCGATTGAACAATTCGGCTACGGCTTCGGTTTCACTGCATATATGCTGTATATGATGTATTTCTCGGAAGGAGAGTACAAGACTTCGCATTATGCTATTTGCACGGCCTTCATGGCCCTGAGCATGATGATCCCGGGGGCGTTTGCAGGCTATATCCAGGAAATGACAGGTTACGTGAATTTCTTCTGGGTAGTCATGGTCTGCTGCCTTGCCACAGTAGCTGTGACGGGCTTGCTGAAGGTTGACCCTGAATATGGTAAAGTTGTAAAGAAATGAAAGATATGAGAACTGCGTTGATTTCCATTTTGCTTACCTTCCTTCCTTTTGTGCTGGATGCCGTCCCGTCCGTGAAGGTGCGCACCGGAATAGAGGTGCTTGAGGGACGTGGCTTCGAGGGGCTTGAGGGCAAGCGAGTCGGCCTTGTAACCAATCCGAGCGGGGCTGACCGCAACCTGCGCTCAACGATTGACATACTGAACAATGCCGGGAATGTCAATCTTGTGGCTCTCTTCGGCCCTGAGCACGGGGTTCGCGGGGATGCATACGCCGGGGACAAGGTGGACGATTCGGTAGATCCGGCCACGGGCATCAAGGTGTATTCCATCTACGGAAAATACCGGGAACCTTCGCAGGAAATGCTGGAGGGCATTGACATTATGGTCTATGACATCCAGGATGTCGGAACACGTTCCTATACATTCATCAGCACCCTCGGGCTGGTGATGCGGGCCTGCGCCAAGAAAGGCATTGAGGTAATGGTACTTGACAGGCCTAACCCATTGGGTGGCAACAAGATAGAAGGCTGCGTGGTGGAGCCGGGATTCTTCTCTTTCGTGAGTGAGTTCAAGATTCCATACGTTTACGGCCTGACTGTCGGCGAACTGGCAATTCTCATCAATGAGGAAGGCCTGAACTGCGGGCAGAAGGGCAATGAATCCCATCTCAGATGCCGTCTGACCGTGGTTCCGATGGAGGGCTGGACCCGGGATATGACGTATGTGGAAACCGGCCTGCCCTGGGTTCTCCCGTCCCCGAATATCCCTTATCCGCAGTCTGCCATCAATTATCCTTGCTCCGGGATTGCAGGCGAGTTCTTCAATTATCTCAATGTCGGAGTGGGCTATACCTTCCCGTTCGCCGCATTCGCCGCAGAATGGATTGATGCGACAAGGCTCAAGGCCGAACTCGACAGCTACAATCTTCCGGGAGTTGCTTTCAGGGAGGTCCACTACAAGCCGATTGCCGGGAGCAGCCAGGGAAAGCTGGTCCACGGAGTCCAGTTCTATTTCACTGATTATGAGCTCGCTGAGATTTCATTGACCCAGTTTTACGTGATGCAGGCGGTACATAAACTGTATCCTTCGCACAACCCTTTCAATATCCAGCCTTCCCGCAATGAAATGTTCGATAAAGTTTGTGGTACGGATTATGTAAGAAAGACCTTCTCAAAACGTCTTATGGCCTGTGACATAGCGGACCGCTGGCGGGGGGACGCCGAGAAATTCAGGTCCATTGCAAGACGCTATTACATCTATTAGTAATCTAAAACTTTTTGATTATGAGAGGGTTAGCTAAAACTTTGATGGTATTGGCCGCAGCGGCGGCAATGATTTCATCCCCAGTCTATATGGATGCCCAGACCCGCAGGACAACGACTACTACTACCCAGAGCGGCTCGACCAGGTCTTCATCATCTTCTTCGAGGTCAGGTTCTTCTTCAACCTCCTCACGATCCTCTTCAAGTTCGGCTTCCACGAGATCTTCAGGCTCGACTTCCTCAAGGTCGTCAGCGACGGTCTCAAGATCGACCTCCACCCAGAGCAGGTCGGGCGCGACCCAGTCAAGGTCAACTTCGACCCAGAGCCGTCAGTCGGCAACCCAGACCAGGCCTTCTAGCGGAAGCACCTCACGTTCTTCCTCATCGTCGACTCGCTCGTCAGCTACTGTCACCAGACCTTCGACTGGAAGCACAACACGCTCATCTGCAACGACTTCCCGGTCATCATCGACAACTGCCAGCCGTCCTGCAGGCTCTTCACAGACAAGCCGCGGCTCGTCCTCTTCTTCACAGGTAAGAGGAGGCTCTGGCACCAGGATGGCACAGCCGGTCAGCAGGGGCAGTTCCTCAGCAACCAGGCCGCAGCAGAGGCCGGCGGCAGGCAGCGCAACCCGCAGCAATGTCACCAGGAACGGACTTTCCACAGTCACTAGCGATATGCGTACCCAGTCCGGGCGTCCTGCACAAATGCCGGGCAACAGGGGAGGCGCCTTCGACGATTTCAGGATTGACAATCACGATGTGCACAGGGTACCTCCGCGCGACAGGGATTTCATTCACTATGACAGGCCGGGACATTTCTACGACCACCACAGTCCGCATTGCTTCGGGTACAGGGTTGAGTTCCTGCCTCCGCACCATATCCACAAGACTTTCTTCGGCATTGACTACTACATCTGCAACAATGTATATTACCGTCATTATCACGGACATTACATCGTCTGCCGCCCTCCTTTCGGAGTAATCATTGACAGGGCCATAAGGGATCTGGCCTTCTCGACAGTGAGGTTTGCATACTATTCCAATGTGTACAACACATACAGGGCAATTGACGAGAACAACCGCTACATCGACCAGCAGAACCGGATCATCGCCCAGAACAATGCGACCATCCTTGCCCAGAACAATGCCATTGCGATGAACCCTGCCATGGCAAGGTCTTCATACGATGTCGCAAACAGGCTCGGACTCGTGCAGAGCTATGCATACGCCGACAAGGAGTACTATTATGAGGACGGTGTGTTCTACATCATCAATGCCGGCGGCCAGTACCAGACCATTGTTCCTCCTGCAGGAGCCCTCGTGGAGAATCTTCCGGATGACTACGAGATTATCACATTGGACGGAGTAGAGTACTACAGGGTGGACGATACTGTTTACAGACTGACTCTCGTGCAGGGAAATCCTTATCTCGAGGTTCTCGGCCAGATGTACGGAAGCCTTGCAAGGAAGTATAATTATTACAATTAATGTTGATTGACAATGATAGGAGTCGTTGACTCCGGGTCAGGCGGGTTGTCTGTTTTGAAGGAGATGACCCGCCTTCTTCCTGGAGAAAAATATCTGTATTATTCTGACAATGCCTGGTGTCCTTACGGGGAGAAGACCAGGGACTTCATCATTGAAAGGATGAGGGCCATTACGGATTTTCTGCTCGGAAAAGGTGCGGATATCATTGTAGTGGCCTGCAACACAGCTACTTCAGCTGCGATTTCTACATTGAGGGCTGAATATTCGGACGAAACGTCCGGGCAATGCAGGGAGCGGGTCCTCAGGCTGACAGGGGGACGACGCGACCATATCCGCTTCATCGGGATGGAGCCTGCCGTGAAACCTGCAGCTCTCGGGACCAGGACCGGGGTAATCGGCGTGCTTGCCACTGCCGGCACTCTCAAGGGCTCCAAGTATCTGACCTCCAAGGGCAATGTGGAGGACAATGTCAAGGTGGTCGAACACGTGGGCCGGGGATTCGTGGAGCTCGTGGAGAGTGGCCGTCTAGAAGGTCCGGAGGTTGAGAAAGTTGTTTCGGACAGCCTGTGTCCATTGCTACGGGAGGGGGCGGACATCATTGTCCTCGGCTGTACCCATTATCCATTCCTCCTGCCTGTGATGGAGAAAGTCGCAGGGCCTTCCGTGAGGTTCATTGACCCGGCACCGGCGGTGGCCCGTCATCTTGCGGATGTAATGAAGGAGGACGGCCTCCTTGATGGAAAACCGTCCTCAAATATCCCAGGCAAGCCTGATGTCTGTCTTTTCTCGTCAGGCGATGCTGCCTGTCTCAGGAGCCTTTATAACCTGGCTATCTGCCAGGAGGTGGACCCATAGGGCCTCCGGGACCAGGTCCGTGTCCAGGGCCTCCCATCGGGCCGCCCATTCTGCTCTTGCCCATTGTTCCGAACCTCCAGGTCAGCGAGAGTATCACGTAGCGGCCGAGAGTGTTGTTCCAGGTCTCAGTATGATAGTTGGCGGAGTCGCTGATTGACAGGTTCTTGGACTGGTTCAGCAGGTCGTATGCCTTGAGGGACAATGTCCATTTGTTCTTGAACAGGAGTTTGGTGATTTCCACGTTGAGGATGTACTCGTCATCCTGCGGGGTGGTGTATCCGCGGTACCAATTGTAGCTGAAGTCTGAAACGAGACCCACTCCTCCCGGTATTGTCCAGTTCATTGAAGCGGAGAGCTGGTTGTTTCTCGTCATGTCCGTGTTCACGGAGTTCATTGTGTACCAGGATTTGCTGAGCCGTGTCCTTCCGCTGGCGGTAATTTCCACGAAATCATTGCGATAGGTTGCCCTCAACCTTTCCGTTATGTTCATT
Organism: Candidatus Cryptobacteroides sp.; assembly: GCA_051870135.1. Lineage (GTDB taxonomy): Bacteria > Bacteroidota > Bacteroidia > Bacteroidales > UBA932 > Cryptobacteroides. The sequence goes on from JBJEBP010000358.1 coordinate 5,157, forward strand.
GTCTGGATCCTGTTCGTGGTGAAGTACTCGCTTTCGCCCAGATCAGGGAAATCCTGGTGGAAGAGCTCGTAGTCGAAGTTGGTGCCGTCATAGTATTTGTCGGTGTCGAACGAGTTCTTGCCTACGTAGGATGATGAGGCTGACCAGCTGCCGCTGAGCATATTGGAGATGCTGAAGTTGGATTTGGCAATCGGGGAGTTGAGGAAGGTCCTCAATGATACGTTGCCGGAGTTTGGGCCGTTCACCGGGAGGGAGAACTGGGTTCCGCCGGTGTTGTACCAGCTGGCATTGACAATAGGGGACTGGACGAGGCCGCCCTCGAGGTTTCCGGAGAAAGAGAAGAACTTCGCCCTGTTGGAGTGCCCGAACCTAAGTCTGACATCGTGCCTGAAATACGGCTTCAGATACGGGTTACCGAGGGATACGCTAAGTGGATTGGAATTGTCCGGTACCGGCATCAACTGCGATGTGGTCGGCTGTGATGAGTTTCCGAAGTAGAATCCGCGGATGTTCGTGTTGTCATCAATGTCGTAGAAAATCATTGCGGACGGCGACCAGTTCACGACGGTGCTGTTGTAGTCCTGGCCATTGGTCTCGTTGTGTGTGATGGTCGGCACGACGGCCGCTCCGAGCTGGGCCCTCAGCTTGTCCTTCTGGTACATGAAGTTGAAGCCTGCCCTGTGGGTCTGGTACTGGTTCAGGATGCTGCTGGAGTAGTCCTCGTTGATAATCATCCCGTCCTTGTTGAATACTCTGTTGTCCTGGTTGAAATCGTCCACGAGACCTGAGTCGTAGGTGTTCTTGTTGGACTTGTTCTGGCTCCATTTGTACTGGTAGTTGGCTTCGAGGTAGAAGCCGGCTCCGAGAGGCTCCGTATAGACCATTCTTCCTCCGATGGAGGATGACTTGGAATTGCTGTCGTAGAACTGGTTGACGATTTCCTTGTCCTTCACGGTGAGACCGTCGTCTTCGTAAGTTGTTGTCAATGACTGGTTGAGGCCGGTCAGGTCATTGTTGCTGAAGTTGTAGTCAACGTTCAGGGACAATGTCCTTCCCGGGATTCCGAGGCGCTGCCTGAAGAGGAAGAATCCGTTGGTCGTCCAGTTGTCATTGTTTCCTCCGTTGAAATTGAAACCGTCATTCTTCTTGTAAGGTTCGGCCTCCGCAGAAGCCTGTCCCCAGGTGTCGAAGGTGGAGATTTCGGAGAAGTCACCCTTTCCGAAATTGAACTGCGGCTGGAAAATGATGGAGGTGTTGTCCGAGAACTTGTGCTCCAGACGTACTCCGAACCTGTGGCCCTGTGAGTTGTTGGCGCTGGCTCCGTCGGTATTGTAGAGAAGCTGGGAACCGTCGTCGAGATAGGTAGTCTTGGAACTCTTCTCCAGCACGTCTTTCTGGGTATTGTTGTACAGATAGTTGGCTCCGAGTTCCATCTTGTCGTCGCAGAGGTCCCAGGCTCCGTTTATTCCGCCCATCCAGGATGAGGTGATACCGTTGCTGCTTCCCCAGCCGCCGCTGCCACGGCCCATTCCGCCGCCTCTCATTGAACCCATCATGCTGCCGGAGAGATCGTTGAATCCCCGGTTGTTGGTATTGTTGGCATTGAGAATGATGCTGAGCTGGCTCTTCTCGGTGAACCTTCCGATGAATGCGGCTCCCTGGTATCTCCAGTCGCCGTTGTCGGCGAGTTCTGAATTGGATTTCTCCAGCCAGTCGTGTCCGCCGCCGGCCATTACGTTGCCGAAGAGGCCGTTCATCATTCCCTTCTGGACACTGAGGTCAATGACTGTTTCCTCATTGCCGTCGTCAATGCCGGTGAACTGGGCCTGCTCCGATTTCTTCTGCACGACCTTCACTTTCTCCACAATCTTCGCAGGAATGTTCTTGGATGCGAGAGAAGGATCGTCAAGGAAGAATGTCTTGCCGTCGATGGTTATCTTGCTGATAGTCTGCCCGTTGGCAGTCACGCTTCCGTCTTCTCCTACTTCCACGCCCGGGAGTTTCTTGAGGAGGTCCTCGAGCATGTCATTGTCGGTGGTCTTGAAGGAAGATGCGTTGTATTCGACGGTGTCTTTCTTTATGATGATTGGGTTGCCGGTGGCCGTAACGCTGGCGGCATCAAGCATCTTGGTGTCCGGGGCCATCTCGATTTCACCGAGATTGACGGCCTCCTTCACTGTAATCTCCTTGCTGTATTCCTTGTAGCCGAGGAGTTCTGCCTTGACTGTGTAACTTCCGGCAGCCACTTTGTCAATTACGGCCTTTCCCTTGTCATCCGTCAGGACGTATTTGTAAGGGCTCTTTTCTCCGCTCTTGGTGAGGGAGACTGTGGCATAGGCTACCGGCTCTCCGGTGCTCTTGTCCTTCAGGGTAAGGGACACTGACCTTGACTGGGCTTGTCCCGAGAATGAGAATGCGGACATCAGGATCAGTCCGCAAAGCAGCGCAATGATTTTCTTCATTGATGTTTTTCAGTTTTCAGTAACACTCATTGATGGATCTCTCCACTCGCTTCGCTCGGTCGGGATGACAGGGCTGTGACTTTTCGCTCGGTCGGGATGACAGGGTGGCAACTTTGTTCCCGGTCGGGATGACATTGCAGCGTAGTGGTCAAACTCAACAGTCTTTAGACAAATCCGCGGGTGCGAGGTTTAATCCGTCTGGCTGGAATTTTCCGGAAATTCCGGGATACCACGTCATTTTATCCTGTCAGGATTGTCCGCGATGAATTTCTCCCAGCTGCCTCCGCTTTTCATCCCGGCAAGAGGGTTCGAGAGCTGATAGTAATGGCACATTGCTATGGCGAGAGCATCGGTTGCATCAAGGAATTTCTCCTCAATGTTGATGCCCAATATCCTCTGCAATATGGTGCTGACCTGGTTCTTGGAGGCGGCCCCATTGCCGGTCACTGCCACCTTGGCCTTCCTCGGGGCATATTCCGTGATGGTTATCCCCCTTGTCGTGGCGGCAAGCATTGCGGCTCCCTGGGCCCTGCCGAGTTTCAGCACGACCTGGGCATTTTTTCCGTAGAACGGGGATTCCAATGCCATCTCGTCAGGGGAATGCTTGTCGCATATATCCCCGATTTCCCTGAAAATGCGGCTGAGCTTTGCGTAGGCGTTTTCCTCCTTCCTGAGGTCAATCACGCCCATATCGATGTAATGCGGCTTGCCGTTTTCAATACGGATGACCCCGAAGCCAAGAATGTTGGTTCCGGGGTCTATTCCGAGTATGGTTGTATCCTTTATCATCTGGTTGCCTGGCCGGATTAGTCGATGTAGTCGAATCCGGTGTAAGGCCTCAGGATCTCAGGGATGACGATTCTGTCTTCCTGCTGGTTGTCCTCAAGCATTGCAGCTACGACGCGCGGGAGAGCGAGGGAACTTCCGTTGAGAGTGTGGCAGAGCTGGGTCTTGCCGTTCTCGTCCTTGTACCTGAGGTGGAGACGGTTGGCCTGATAGGTCTCGAAGTTGGAGACGGATGAAATCTCAAGCCATCTCTGCTGGGCGGCTGACCAGAGCTCGAAGTCGTAGGTGATGGCAGATGTGAAGCTCATGTCTCCTCCGCAGAGCCTGAGAATCCTGTACTTGAGGCCGAGCTTGTTCACGAGATCTTCCACGTGGGCTACCATCTCATCGAGAGCCTTGTAAGAGTCCTCCGGCTTCTCGATACGGACGATTTCCACCTTGTCGAACTGGTGGAGCCTGTTCAGGCCCCTCACGTCCTTGCCGTATGATCCGGCCTCCCTGCGGAAGCAAGGAGTGTAGGCTGTCAGCTTCTGTGGGAACTGGTCGTTGGCAAGGATGACATCCCTGTAAATGTTGGTTACAGGCACTTCTGCAGTAGGTACGAGATAGAAGTCGTCGAGACCTACGTAGTACATCTGGGCCTCCTTGTCAGGGAGCTGGCCGGTACCGAAGCCGGACGCAGCGTTTACCATGATAGGCGGCTCGATTTCCTTGTATCCGTCAGCGGTGTTCTGGTCGAGGAAGAAGCTGATGAGGGCTCTCTGGAGCTTTGCTCCCTTTCCCTTGTAAACCGGGAAGCCTGCTCCTGTAAGTTTCACGCCGAGGTCGAAGTCAATGATATCGAACTTCTTGGCGAGATCCCAATGCGGGAGGGCATTCTCCGGAAGATGGATTTCCGGACCGCCCATCTTGACAACCTGGTTGTCCTCTGCGCCTTTTCCCGGCACGACGAGGTCACAAGGTATATTCGGGAGAAGCACGAGCTGGGCTTCAAGTTCCTTGTTGGTGACGTCAGCCTTTGCGAGGAGTTCGGTGGACCTTGCCTTGAGCTCGGCCACTTCCTTCTTGGCCTCCTCGGCCTCGGCTTTCCTGCCTTCTTTCATCAGGCCTCCGATAAGGCCTGCCTTCTGCTTCTGCTGAGCGAGGAGAGCATCGCTCTCTGTCTGGAGCGCTCTTCTTTCAGTATCAAGTTCGAGGACTTTCTCAACGATGGCTCTTGCATCGAAGTTCTTTACTGCAAGTTTCCCGATGACGTGCTCGGGATTGTCGCGAAGCATTTTGAGTGTCAACATAATCTATATTGTTCCTATTGTTCTTTCAATCAATGAAAAAGAGGACCGCACGCCGAACTCGAAGTGCAATCCTCTGTAATGTCTTTCAAGACCCTTCGAGTTAGTTCTCAAAAGGGATAACCGACACGTAAGATTTGTTCTCTCTCTTTCTTGTGAACTTTACAGTGCCGTCAACGAGGGCATAGAGAGTGTGGTCCTTGCCCATTCCGACGTTCTTGTCAGGATTGTGGACGGTACCTCTCTGGCGTACGATGATGTTACCGGCCTTTACGACCTCACCGCCGAATTTCTTGAGACCGAGTCGCTTGCTCTGTGATTCACGACCGTTCTTGGAACTACTTTGACCTTTTTTATGTGCCATTTTTCTTTCCTCCTGTTAATAATTAAGCGATAGCGTCGATGCGAATCTTGGTGAGCTTCTGGCGATGGCCGTTGAGCTTCTGGAATCCTTTACGACGGATTTTCTTGAATACCAATACTTTCTTTGCCTTGGTGTCATCATCGAGCACGGTAGCCTTTACTACTGCTCCCTCTACGTAAGGGGCTCCGACCTTCACCTCACCCTCGTTGTCGAGGAGAAGAACCTTGTCGAACTCTACCGTCTCATCGTTCTTGGCAGAAAGACGGTTGACGAAAATCTCTGCACCAGCCTCTACCTTGAACTGCTGGCCTGCAATGTCAACGATTGCGTACATTCTATAAAAAACTTTAAAAGTTCCGGCTGCAAGCGCCCGCCTTCTTCCGGCGGAACTTTACTGGGCTTGTTAGCCATAAATCATTCAGGACCGCAAATTTAGCATTTTTATCAAATACTGCAAAATATTTTCTGAATATTCCTTAAATTTGCAGTTCAAGATACTATTAGTCCAGATGGATTCACCATTCATATTCGACAAATCAGTCACGGGAAGGTCGTTTGCTGGACGCCGGAGTGACTGCAATTCACTTGCCGGCATTGTCACCCACGGGCAGAATGCGGTGATTTGGGGACCGCCGAAGTCGGGGAAGATGTCGGTTGTCCGCCAGACCTTGTTCAATCTCAAGACTTCCGGACATAATCCGATTTTGTGCGAGGTGGATCTGGTGAATGTCAGGAGACCTGAGATTTTTCTCCGCCGGTTTGCCGGCAGTGTCATCAAAGCCGTGGCTACTGCGCCTGACGAGATAGCTGAAATTTCCTCGGCATACCTGGGAGGGACTTCCCTTGTCTTCGACGAAAGCCTTTATCTGGAGTCCGGGCAGCTTTTCCAGGGCTCCTTCCCGTTGTCGGAGGAGGAGAGCCGGGATATAATTGAACTGCCGTACAAGATGGCGGAATTGAGGAACAATGACGTGATTGTGGTTGTCAGGGAGTTCCAGAACATTGATTCCGAGGAGGGGGAGAAGTTGTTCAAGACAATGCAGGATGTGATGCTCCGGCACAAGGATGCCCCGGCACCTTATTGCTCATTCGTGCTCACGGGATCCAGGCCGAATGCAATGGAGAGCATTTTCAGGCGCAGGAAATATTTCTGGAACATTGTCGAGAGGATTGAACTTTCGACGCCGACTCCTTACGAACTTTCGGAGTATGTGATGAGGGGGTTCACCCTCGGTGGCAAGGTCATTGACAAGGACCAGATCCAGGGTGTGTGCAACCTGTTCAGGAACAGCCTCTGGCATATCAATCATTTCTTCTTTATATGTGATTGCCTCTCAAAGGGTTATATCAATGAAAACACTTTCCGGGATGCCTTGTCCTGCATGATTTCGGTACATGAACCGGAATTCCAGCGGATAGTGGATGACCTGACCTCGTTCCAGGTCAGGCTGCTCAAGGCTGTCATTGACGGGGTGGTGAAGTTCAGTACTACCGAGGTCATTGAAAAGTATGCACTCAATTCTTCCGCCAATGTCAAGCGGCTCAAGGATGCCCTGATGAAGAAGGAGGTGATAATGTTCAATGAAAAGGATGAACCGGAGATCCTGGACCCGCTTTTTGAGTATTGGCTCAGGCAGTTTTATTTCGGGGATGCCAGGAGATAGTGTATCCCCGCAGGTTGAAACATCATTATTCTGGATATGGGAAACGTGAAGAAACATATTGTAGTGCTGACCGGTGCCGGAGTCAGCGCCGAGAGCGGAATCAGTACGTTCCGGGACAATGGCGGCCTTTGGGACAAGTTTGACCCCCAAGTGGTTGCGTCGATTGACGGCTGGAGAAGAGACAAGGCCCTGCTGCTGGATTTCTACAATATCCGCAGGAAGGAGCTTGCAGTGGTGAAGCCAAATGCCGCCCATCTGGCCATAGCCACACTCGAGGACAAGTACAATGTCGATGTGATAACCCAGAATGTGGACAATCTCCACGAGCGCGCAGGCAGCACCCGGGTCCTGCATCTTCACGGCGAGCTTACGAAGGTCCGTCCGGAAGACAGCTGCAATGAGGAGGACGGCTTTTCCGAGGCGAAGGTATTCGACATTGGCTATGATGAGATTTTCCTGGGGGACAAGTCTGCCGACGGAGTCCAGCTCCGTCCACATATTGTATGGTTCGGCGAGGCGGTTCCGAAAATCGGCAAGGCCATCGACATTGTCTCACAGGCTGATATTCTGCTGATTGTGGGCAGTTCGCTGAGCGTTTACCCTGCAGCCGGCCTGTACCGCTATGCCCCGTCTTCAGCTCCGGTCTTTCTCATTGATCCGGCTGATGTCAATGTCCGTGACAAGCGTGTCAGGCATATCAGGGCTGTCGCATCCGAGGGGATGAAGGAGTTCGTAAAGATTGCCGGCCTTTGACCTCACGGGAAAATATTATTTTTTATTTCCCCATAAAAAATGTAAATTTGTATGCTATGCCGGTTGAAAAAGAATGGAGATTAAGGGCGGCGGCTGATCCCGCCACTGTAGCGCAGCTCTCTGCGGAGCTGGGCATTGATCCCGTACTGTCTTCATTGCTTGTTCACCGTGGCATCAGGACATTCGAGGAGGCGCGCCTCTTCTTCAGGCCCAGCCTGGACTTCCTGCACGACCCATTCCTCATGAAGGATATGGACAAGGCCGTGGACCGTGTCTCGACTGCGATTTCTTCCGGAGAGAAGATTCTCATCTACGGAGACTATGACGTGGATGGCACCACCGCCGTTTCCCTGGTATATTCATTCCTGCGCAAGATTACCCGTAACATTGATTTCTACATCCCCGACAGATATGACGAGGGATACGGAGTCTCCTCGAAGGGCATTGACTGGGCTGCCGGCAACGGATTCAGCCTTATCATTACCCTGGACTGCGGCATCAAGGCCATAGAGAAAGTCGAATATGCGCGGTCAAAGGGCATTGATGTGATTATTTGCGACCATCATCTGCCTGAGACTGAGATACCCAAGGCCGTCGCTGTCCTGGACCCGAAGCGGGAAGACTGCAACTATCCTTTCGATGACCTTTCAGGCTGTGGAGTAGGATTCAAGCTGGTCCAGGCCTATTCCCAGAGGCATGGAATACCTTTCGAGAACCTTCTTACGCTGCTGGACCTCCTGGTGGTCAGCATTGCTTCGGACCTTGTCACCGTCACCGGCGAGAACAGGGTCCTGGCGCATTTCGGATTGAAAATGCTGAATGAAAGGCCCCGCACCGGGCTCAAGACAATGATAGAGTTCTCCAACCTCGAGCCGGGCCATATTACCATTGACGACATTGTGTTCAAGATAGGTCCGCGTATCAATGCTGCGGGCAGGATGGAGTCGGGCCGCCTTGCCGTGGAACTCCTGACTTCCGAGAACCCTGCCGAGGCGCTTGAGGTGGGCAGGAAAATCAATGACAACAACAATGAGCGCAAGAGCATTGACCGCGAGATTACCGCACAGGCATTCGAGATGGTCCAGAATGGCACCTGCTGCTGTTCCGGCAATGCCGTAGTGGTCTATGCTCCGGACTGGAACAAGGGCGTCGTGGGCATCGTAGCCTCCCGCCTTGTCGAGAAATACTACAAGCCGACCTTCGTCCTGACCCGTTCCAACGGCTTCGTGACCGGTTCGGCCAGGAGTGTCAGGGGCTTTGACCTGTACGAGGCAATCAGCAGCTGCGCCGATCTTCTCGAGAACTACGGAGGGCATATCTATGCTGCAGGCCTCACTCTCAGGGAGGAGAATCTGGATGAATTCGTCACCCGCATTGACAAGTATGTGGGGGAGCATATAAATGAGGAAATGGCAACTCCTGTGGTGGATGTGGACTCGGAAATCAACTTCTCCCAGATTACTCCGAAATTCTGCCGCATCCTGAAGCAGTTCCAGCCTTTCGGACCGGGAAACAGTTCTCCTGTATTCCTGACGAAGAATGTCTATGACAATGGTACCGGACGCAAGGTGGGTCCGGGCGGACAGCATCTCAAGCTCGAGCTGATACAGGAATCCCAGCCTTATCACCAGATATCATCCATTGCCTTCAATATGGCGGATCTCTTCCCGCACATTCACAATGGAAATCCGGTAGATATATGCTACAGCATAGTGGAGAACTATTTCAGGGGCAATTCCACCATCCAGCTCCGCATCAAGGACATGAGGGAGAGGGAAGATATCAATCTTTGACGCCAGTTCCTTTTCCAGAGAGCCATATTACCGTATCAATCTCCTTGGCTACGTCAGGGTAGGACTTGCCGTCAATGTCAATTGTCCAGTCGGCAGCCTCTTCATAGATGGCCGAACGCCTGGACATCATCTCCTCGATTTTCGTCCTCAGCGCATCCCTGTCAGACTGGCTGTCACCGAGCATCGGCCTCTCACCCGGGTATTTGTAAAGATTGTCCACGAGGGTATCGGTAGTGGCCCTGAGATAGATGCAGACTGTCTTCTCGCCAATGAGGGCAGCCGCCTCGGGAGTGGTCAATGTCCCCCCTCCGAGAGAAAGCACGGTCTTGCCCGGCCCCTTCCCGCAAGTATCCAGGACATTTTTCAATGTTTCCAGTTCGAGCGACCTGAACAATGTTTCCCCGCCCTCGGCGAAGATTTCCTTTACGGATTGGCCCCGGCGGCTCTCTATCATGTCGTCAAGGTCGATGAAATCGCAATGCAAAATGCGGCAGAACAGCTTTCCTATGCTGCTCTTGCCGCATCCCATAAATCCCGTGAGTGATATAATCATCTGTCAGTCAGTTACATATCGAAAAGATTAGGCTCATCCTCCTCTTCATCCCCAGACTCTGGAGCCTCTTCCGCTTTACTCTGGCCCTCCGCCGGGCGGTACATTGATTCAGGGCTGAAGTTGTCCTCGTCCTGGATTACCTCTTCGGACATATTGACAATCTCCTGCGGCTCCTCATCCTTTTCCTCCTCATCTTCCGGTTTTACGAGCGGTTCAATGAATTCTACCTTGAGCACGTCGTACCTGTGGCATCTGTTGCCCTTGGCAGAAACACCCTTGACAGCAATGAACTCCTCGGCATCGAATTTCTCCGGCTCCCTGTGCTCCTGCCTTCCGGTGAATGTCACCAAGAACTGTGGATGTCTGTCGGAGCTGAAGTCGGCAAGATAGTTGCCCCTGCCTTCAGGCACATAGAATGCCGGGCTGTTGTTGCTCTCCGGGAATGTGAAACGCTTGATATAGAACTGTTTGCTTGCTCCGTCGAAATACAGGGTGGCAAATGTCTTGGCCGGGTCGTATTTTTCGATCAGCACCAGTTCGCCCTGGTACCTGTTGCTCAGGTCGTAGGACGTTGTGTAATAGGTTCCGTTCTTGAATACGGCGAGAATCTTGTCGTCTCCGCTGAATTTGCCGAGATGTGTTCCGCGTCCGTCCTCATTGAGCCTCTGAACGTCATTGTCAAACCAGATATCTTTGCCCTCAATGGTTGATATTCCCTTGGATTTCAGGACAATACGCTGTATTGCATTCTTGGTGACAAGATTTCCGCGGGATGCCTTGCCCTTGATTGCGAGGGTCGAGAAATCGTATTCGGCATTGAGCTTCTTGAGCTTCGGCCTGGCACGGAAATACATCTTGACCGTCTCTGCCTCTCCATTGTGGTTCACGGAGAACCAGACAATGTTGGAGCCCGGCTTGCCCTGGGTGATGTCGTACTCCTTGTCCCTGGTGACGCTTGTGATGGCAAACCTTTTCGCATAGTAGAGACTTGCTTTTCCGTCCCTGTAGATGACATTGTAGATGGTGCGTGAGTCGCCCCTGTCGAAAATGCCGACATAGAGGAGGTTCTTCCCGAAGAAGGCCTTGTCGGCCACTTTGGAAACAATGTATTTGCCCTCCTTGTTTATCACGATGATTTCGGCAATGTCGGAGCAGTCGCAGATGAACTGTCCCTCGTCATCTTTCTTCAGGCCAATTCCCACGAAGCCCTCCGTCATGTTGGCGTAGAGTTTGGCATTGTTGCTCACCACCTTGGTGGCGGCAATGGTCTCGAAGCCGGTAATCTCTGTGCGGCGCGGGAAGTCCTTGCCGTACTTGTCCTTGAGACCCTTGAAGAACTTGATGGTGTATTCGGTAAGGCGGTCGAGATTGCCCTTGACCTTGTCCATCTCCTTCTCGAGATCCCTGATTTTTTCGTCAATGACCTTGGTATCGAACTTGGAAATCTTCCTGACAGGCTTCTCCACGAGCTTCAGGATGTCGTCCATCGTGATTTTCCTCTTGAGAAGTTCCTGGTATTCAAGCATTTTGGCAAGGACATCCTTGATCTGGGCATCCCAGGTCTTCTGGTCTTCCTCGAGAATCTTGTAAACCCTGTTCTCGAAGAAAATCTTCTCCAGCGAGGTGTAATGCCAGCTGTCCTCAAGTTCGCCAAGCTTTATCTGGAGCTGCCTTCCGAGGAGTTCCTTGGTATGTTCCGCATCGTATATGAGGATGTCGTCCACGCTGAGGAACTGAGGCTTGTTGTCCTTGATTACGCAGGCGTTGGGGGCGATGGTGGTCTCGCAGTCGGTGAATGCGTAGAGAGCGTCAATCGTCTTGTCCGGGGAAACGTCATTAGGAAGATGAATAACGAGGTCGGCCGTGTCGGTCGTCATATCCTCGATTTTCTTGATCTTGATTTTTCCCTTCGCCTTTGCCTTGAGAATGGACTCGACGAGGACGTGGGTGGTCTTGCCGAACGGTACCTCCTTGATAGCCAAGGTGTTCTTGTCTATCTTCTCAATCCTCGCACGTACTTTCACCACGCCGCCTCTCTGGCCTTTCATATATTTGGAGCAATCCGCCATGCCTCCGGTAGGGAAGTCCGGCATAAGCTCGAACGGCTCTCCCTTGAGATAGGCTATGGATGCGTCAATGAGCTCGTTGAAGTTGTGCGGAAGAATCTTGGATGCCATACCTACGGCAATGCCCTCGGTTCCCTGTGCAAGCAGGAGAGGGAATCTTACCGGCAATTCCACCGGCTCCTGGTTCCTTCCGTCGTATGAAGTCATCCAGTTTGTCACCTTCGGGTCGAAGATGACTTCCTTGGCAAACTTGCTGAGTCTTGCCTCAATATATCGCGCGGCAGCATTGGAGTCACCTGTGAGGATGTTTCCCCAGTTTCCCTGGCAATCGACAGCAAAGCCTTTCTGGCCGAGCTGGACGAGGGCTCCGAGTATGGACTGGTCACCGTGAGGATGGTATTGCATAGCCTGTCCGACAATGTTTGCCACCTTCGTGAAACGGCCATCGTCCATATTGTACATTGCGTGAAGGACCCTTCTCTGTACGGGCTTGAGACCGTCCACGATATTCGGAACGGCTCTCTGGAGGATGACGTATGAGGAATAGTCCAGGAACCAGTCCTTGAACATTCCTGACAGCTTGTATTTCCTGCTGTCTTCTCCCAACAGTTTCTCGTACTTGTCAGAAGGCACCGCAGTGCTTTCATCGACAGGCTCCTCATTGATGTTCTCATCATTCTCCAGTTCGTCCGGAGACATATCCTCCCACTCGTCTTTGCTCATATTACTGGTATTGGTTTTTTATGTGTCAGGTGCTATTCCTCGTATCCGAACTTGCGGAGTTCCCTGCGGCTCTCCCTCCAGCCCTCGTCAACCTTGACGAAGATGCTGAGGAAAACCTTCTTCTGGAAGAAGTCCTCCATCTCAAGTCTGGCGGCAGTGCTGGTCTTCTTCAATGCAAGGCCGCCCTTGCCGATGATGATTCCCTTCTGGGAATTCCTCATGACATAGATGACAGCGCTGATTTCATATCTCTCCTCTTCCTCCTTGAAAGCCTCGATTCCTACTTCGCAGCTGTAAGGAATCTCCTGGGAATAGTTCTCCAGGATTTTCTCCCTGATGATTTCCGATGCGAAGAACCTGAGATTCTTGTCGGTGAAAGCATCCTTGTCGAACCAGGCCGGAGATACCGGAAGCTTGGATACGACAGCGTTGAGGACACTCTCAATATTGAATTTCTCCCTTGCGGATACAGGAATAATCAATGATGAAGGCAGTTTCTCCTGCCACCATCCCATTAGCTCCACAACCTTGGCCTGGTCGCTCACGTCGATTTTGTTGATGACAAGAATCACCGGGCAGTCCACTTTCTGGAGTTTTTCAATGTATTCCGCATTCTTGTCCGCCTTCTCCACGACGTCGGTGACATAAAGGATGATGTCGGCGTCCCCGATGGCGGTATCCACGAAATCCATCATGTTCTCCTGCAGCCTGTAGTTCGGCTTCAGGATTCCTGGCGTGTCGGAATATACTATCTGGTAGTTCTCCCCGTTGACAATGCCCCTGATCCTGTGCCTGGTGGTCTGGGCCTTCGCTGTGACAATGGAGAGCTTCTCTCCCACAAGAGCATTCATGAGAGTGGACTTGCCAACATTCGGGTTTCCGATAATGTTGACAAATCCGGCTCTGTGCTCTTTCGGTGTCTGTATGCTGTCCATATTACAGATATGCGCCCATCTTCAGGATATTGGACTCTCCCTCCGAGAGATATCTCCATTCTCCCTTCTTCAGGCCCTTCTTGGTCAGGCCTGCGAAATATACCCTGTCAAGGGCTTTCACCTCGTAGCCGAGGGACTCGAAGATTCTCCTTACAATGCGGTTCTTGCCTGAATGTATTTCAATGCCAAGCTTCCTGTGGTCTTCAGCATCAATGTATTCGAGTTCGTCAGCCTTGATGTCCCCGTCATTGAGGGAAACCCCGCTGAGAACCTGGTCGAAGTCCTCCTGGCTGATAGGCTTGTCGAGAATCACCTGGTAAATCTTCTTCTTGTCGTAGGAAGGATGGGTGAGCCTCTCTGCGATTTCCCCGTCATTGGTGAACATAAGCACACCGGTGGTGTTCTTGTCCAGTCTTCCGACAGGGAATACCCTTGCGCTGCATTTCTTGAGCAGGTCCATAACGGTCTTCTCGGCGTGAGGATCGCTCGCTGTGGTTACATAGCCTTTTGGCTTGTTCATTACGATGTAAACCTTCTCCTCCCCGCGGATTCTCTCACCGTTGAACTTGATGTCGTCGGTGAACACATTGACCTTTGTCCCGAGCTCGGTGACAACCTCGTCATTGACGGTAACCACACCGGCCTGGATATACTGGTCGGCCTCGCGGCGGGAGCATATTCCTGAATTTGCGATGAACTTGTTGAGACGGATCACATCCTTGATAGGAGTCTCCACTGTATCATTGTCCGAAAGCTGGATCTGGTCGATCTGCGGCTTGCGGCTGAGCATTATATTGATATTCTGCTCGTCATTCTCATTGAACTTGTACGGATTCTGCTTTGCCGGACGTCCTGCGCCCTTGCCATTTCCATTGAATCCGCCCCTTCCTGCAGCCGGTCTTCCTGCACCGTACTGCTTGCGGCCCTGGTTGCCGAAACTCCTTCCGTTGCCTGCCTGCGGCCTGCTCCCGTTTGACGGAGCCCTCCTGCCTGATGGCCCGAAGCCCCTGTTCTCGGTC
>JBJEBP010000359.1:0-19367 GCA_051870135.1 Candidatus Cryptobacteroides sp.
GCCTCTACGCCGCTACCAAGAAGAGCAACGAGCTGATGGCCCACGCCTACAGCAAACTCTACGACATCCCTTCCACTGGCCTTCGTTTTTTCACCGTCTATGGACCTGCCGGACGTCCGGACATGGCCTACTTCGGCTTCACCGACAAGCTGCGCGAAGGAAAGACCATACAGATCTTCAACTACGGCAACTGCAAGAGGGACTTCACCTACATCGACGACATCGTCGAGGGCGTGGTGAGGGTGATGCAGCACGCACCTGAAAGGCAGACCGGCGAGGACGGGCTTCCTGTACCGCCGTACAAGGTCTATAACATCGGCAACAGCAACCCTGAGAACCTGCTGGACTTCGTGACAATTCTTCAGGAGGAGCTCATCGCCGCAGGAGTGCTTCCAGCAGACTACGACTTCGAGGCCCACAAGGAACTTGTCCCGATGCAGCCGGGAGACGTGCCGGTGACCTTCGCCGACACCACCCCGCTTGAGGAGGACTTCGGCTTCAGGCCGGACACCAGCCTGAGGGAGGGTCTCAGGAGATTCGCGCAGTGGTACGCGAGATACTACGGCACCGTTTAGGTGCCATTCTGCCTGTTTAGCAGTGCGGAGAATAATTGTAAGTAGAATGTAAATCATTGATATAGAACCCCTTCGGGGGGGGTAGTTATTGAAAGTAAATCATGAATATCTTCCGTTTAGTATCGGACTGGTACTTCTCAAAGAAGGCGCTCCCCTACTGGTGCATCCTCGTGCTCGACTGCGCCATCGTCGCCTTCTCCGGCTATGTCGGACATTATGTAAATCTTGGAGGAAACGCATTCGCCGGACAGTTCTGGCAGATGACACGCGGACTCCTCGTCGGAATCGTACTTTTCATCATCTCGTTCCGGCTTTTCCACACCTATTCGGGGATAGTCAGGTATTCCTCGTTCATTGACCTGCAGAAGGTCGCTTTTGCATCCTTTACAGGAAGTGCTGCCTTCTACCTTCTTGGTCTTCTCGTGAATGCCATATGGTCTGGACAGAGGATTATTCTCTTTCCGGACTTCTCTACCACTCTGGTGCTCTTTGCCGTCAGCACCCTCATCCTCTGGGTTGAGAGGGTCGTTGTGAAGAGGCTTTTCGACTCGTTCCGATGTGACAATGCCGAGCCGGTGGTCATCTACGGCACCAAGGCTGGCGGCATCAGTCTCGCCAAGAGCATCAATGCAGTCAAGGAGAAGAAATACTCCCTGCACTCCTTCATCTCCGACGGGAAGGAGATGAAGGGTGCCTATCTTATGGGAAAGCCTGTGTATCTGAACCGTAAGGGTCTTGCTAAGAAGTTGAAGGGAGAAGGAGTGAAGGTGCTTCTGGTGTCCCCTCTGAAGAATGACAAGTTCAGGGACAACCAGACTATGGTGGATGAGTTCATTTCAGCCGGCATCAGGATAATGATGATGCCTCAGGCTGAGGAGTGGGACGGCAAGGACGCATCGCTCACCCACAGCCAGCTGCACGAGGTGGCCGTCGAGGACCTTTTGCCGAGGGAGAAGATAGAGGTCGATATGGACGCCATAGGTGCCCTGCTCACCGGAAAGAGGATACTCATCACCGGAGCAGCCGGCTCCATCGGCTCGGAGATGGTACGGCAGATAGCCGTCTATCACCCAGCTGAGATGGTGCTCATCGATCAGGCGGAGACACCTATGCACGATATTCGGCTTATGATGTCAAGACAGTATCCTGACATCAAGAACGAGACAATCGTCACAAGTATTGCCAACCAGAAGCACATGGAGAAGATTTTCTCCGAACATCGTCCGGAATATGTCTTCCACGCTGCCGCCTACAAGCACGTGCCTATGATGGAGGACGATCCGGCCATCGCGGTGCAGAACAACATCTACGGCACCCGCGTCATCGCGGACCTGGCCGTCAAGTACGGCACGAAGAAGTTCGTGATGATTTCCACCGACAAGGCGGTCAACCCGACCAACGTGATGGGTTGCAGCAAGCGAATCTGCGAGATTTACTGCCAGAGTCTCAACCAGGCCATACAGGAAGGCAAGGTAGAGGGCGTCACCCAGTTTGTCACCACCCGCTTCGGCAACGTGCTCGGCTCCAACGGCAGCGTCATCCCGATTTTCAAGGAGCAGATAGCCAAGGGCGGTCCCGTGACCGTCACGCACCCGGACATCATACGCTTCTTTATGCTCATCCCCGAGGCCTGCAAGCTCGTGCTTGAGGCCGGAACCATGGGCAAGGGCGGAGAGATCTTCGTCTTCGATATGGGCAAGCCGGTGAAGATAGTAGACCTCGCGAAGAGGATGATTTCCCTTTCGGGAGCTAAAGATGTGAAGATAGAGTTCTCGGGGCTTCGTGATGGAGAGAAGTTATATGAGGAGGTTCTGAACGAGAAGGAGGGGAATCTGCCTACGACTAATCCGAAGATCAAGGTTGCACAGGTGAGAAAATATGACTATGCTACTGCCTGTGAGAACGAACGTCGCCTGATGGAGGTCTCCGAGACCTTCGACGACATGGCCATAGTCAAGGTGATGAAGGAGATAGTGCCTGAGTACAAGAGCAAGCAGAGCAAGTACGAAGCATTGGACAGATAGGGAGTTGGACAATACAAGGAAAAATTAGAAATGAGAGAATTGAAAGACCTGAAGATTGCGGTAGCCGGAACTGGTTATGTAGGATTGTCAATAGCGACACTTCTATCGCAGAGACATAAGGTGACTGCGGTGGATGTCGTTCCGGAGAAAGTCGGAAAGATCAACAACAGGATATCCCCGATCCAGGATGACTATATCGAGGAATATCTTAGGACAAAAAATCTTGACCTCACGGCCACACTTGACGGTGAGTCTGCATACAGGGATGCGGACTTCGTTGTGATTGCGGCTCCGACCAACTACGACAGCAAGAAGAACTTCTTTGACACCTCCCATGTGGAAGAAGTAATAGAGCTGGTGCTGAAAGTCAACCCCGATGCAGTTATGGTCATCAAGTCGACCGTACCGGTGGGGTATACTGCTTCAGTCAGGGAGAAGTTTTCCTACAGGGAACGTCAGGCAGACGGCACGATGAAGGTGGTAACACCGAAGATTATATTCGCCCCCGAGTTTCTGAGGGAGTCCAAGGCTCTCTATGACAATCTCTATCCAAGCCGAATCATTGTAGGCTTTGAGCAGGGAGACGCTGTACTTGAGGATGCAGCCCACACCTTCGCCTCCATCATCAAGGAGGGAGCCATCAAAGAGGATGTGCAGATGCTCTTCATGGGCTCGACCGAGGCTGAGGCGGTGAAGCTTTTTGCCAACACTTATCTCGCTCTTCGCGTCAGCTACTTCAACGAGCTTGACACCTACGCCGAGATGAAGGGACTGGATACGCAGTCAATAATCAAGGGCGTGTGTCTCGATCCCAGGATTGGGGACCACTACAACAACCCTTCATTCGGTTATGGCGGATATTGTCTTCCGAAGGACACCAAGCAGCTTCTCGCTAACTACAGCGATGTGCCTGAGAACCTGATTCAGGCTATCGTTGACTCCAACAGCACAAGGAAGGACTTCATCGCCGACCAGGTGCTCACCAAGGCAGGTTACTACAGCAGCAACAGCCAGTGGGACAGCGCTCAGGAGAGGAAATGCGTGATTGGAGTTTATCGTCTTACGATGAAGTCCAACAGCGACAACTTCCGCCAGTCGGCTATCCAGGGCATAATGAAGCGTATCAAGGCCAAGGGTGCCGAGGTTATAGTCTATGAACCGACACTGGAAGACGGCACGCTATTCTTCGGTAGCAGAGTCGTGAACAACATCGAGGAGTTCAAGGCACAGGCTCAGGCGATAATCGCAAACAGATATGACGCCTGCCTGGATGATGTCCAGGACAAGGTATATACGAGGGATATTTTCAGGAGGGATTGACAAAAGAATTCGATTGATGGAAGGAGTGAAATCGCCCATGCAGGCTATTGACGAGTTTGTAATGAAGCGCATCAAGCCTGTCTTGATTCAGGAGTTGGATAACAAGGACAGTATTCATCTTTACTCAATCGGTGAGTATTGGAGGACTTTTGACAAATCGGCGTATGCTCTCTCCTTGATATTGCCTGATGCAGAGTCGACACTATTGACAGTTAGAGATTATCCATTCCCGGTTTTGATGGTGAGTGCTCATTATGAGGTGGTCAACAGGCTTCTCTTTACGAAAGTCGTTGCCAAAAGAAATCCAGATTACATACATCTTATTACGAAGCCGATTGACAGGGAGGCGTATAGAAGATGGCGTGATGAGTTGCTGGAGGATATGGAGGATTGGGATGAAGAGGATGGTGAGGAACTATAGAATAATTATTTGAAACGAACATGCAATTAGTATTACTTTCCGGCGGCAGCGGCAAGCGTCTGTGGCCTTTGTCAAATAACGCACGCAGTAAGCAGTTTCTCCCTCTTCTGGAAAAAGAAGACGGAACAATGGAGTCTATGGTCCAGCGAGTTGTAAGACAGGCACGTGAGGCTAATCTGACGGATGACATTACACTTGCTACCAATGCAAGTCAATTGGACATAATCATTAACCAGCTGGGAGAAGGCGTGTCTGTGGTAACGGAACCAGAGCGAAGGGACACCTTCCCGGCCATTGCTCTGGCAGCCAGTTATTTGAAACTGACAAAGAAGTGCCATGACGATGAGGTTGTCGTTATTATGCCTTGCGATCCGTTCACGGAGGCTGGTTATTTCGAGGCGATTGGAAGAATGGTCAAGTGTGTCGAAGCGGATGTGGCTGACCTTGTTCTTATGGGAATCACCCCTACTTACCCGAGCGAGAAATACGGATATGTGGTACCAGAAACAGGAAGCAAGAATATTGAAGGCTCAATGGTGGTACGTCAGTTCACCGAGAAACCGAATGTGGAGAGAGCGAAAGAACTTCTAGATATGGGAGCCCTATGGAACGGAGGCGTGTTCGCATTCCGTCTCGGGTATATGATGAACATAGTCAGGAAGTACATCACTTCGGATTCATTCGAGGACACGAGAGCGAGATATTCAGAGTTTCCGAAGATATCTTTCGATTACGAGGTGGCGGAAAAGGCAGACTCAGTTGCAGTTGTACCATACTCCGGAGAATGGAAAGACCTCGGCACCTGGAATACCCTCACGGATGAACTCCGCAGACCAATCATTGGTAACGCTGTGATGGGGCCACGCTGCTCAAATACAAATGTCATCAATGAACTCCAGTATCCGATTTATGTGGACGGAATGGAAGACACGGTCATTGCCGCCAGTCCTGACGGAATCATCGTCTGCAGGAAGAAATACACCGAGGACATCAAGAAGGCTGTTGATAATCTAACACCTCGTCCGATGTATGAGGAAAGACGCTGGGGCAGCTACAGGGTAATTGATGATACCACCTATGAAGATGGCAGGCATTCCCTGACCAAAAGCATCACCATCAATCCGGGAAAGAACATTTCCTATCAGGTTCATCGTCACAGGTCCGAGGTATGGACATTTGTAGAAGGCGAAGGAATCTTCGTCCTTGATGGCATCGAGAAAAGGGTGAAGGCGGGAGACACCGTTGTCATACCTGTCAACCACCATCATGCTGTGAAAGCTGTTTCCAAACTGACCTTCATAGAAGTGCAGACCGGAAATCCTCTCGTGGAGGAGGATATCGAAAGGTCTGAATGGACCTGGAACGAATAACAGAAATAAAATGAAACGCTACTGCCAGACACTCACTCTAAAGGACGACCCTCAGTTGATTGAAAAATACATTGAGGCTCACTCGCACGTGTGGCCTGAAATCATTGAAGGTCAGCACGCTGTGGGCATTCTCTCGATGGAGATTTATGCCAAAGGAAAGGTGCTGTTTATGATTGTGGATACTGTTGATGGGTTTGATTGGGAAAGAGATATGGAGAGGCTCTCCAAGATGCCGAGACAGGCAGAATGGGAAGCGTATGTGAGCCAGTTTCAGGGCTGTGACCCAACTGCCACCTCAGCAGAGAAATGGCAGCTGATGACCAAGATATTTGATTCCGAGAAATGAAAGTACTGGAAAAGAAATACCTACTGCCATTTGTGTTGGTAACCTCACTGTTTCTGCTGTGGGGCTTAGCCAACAATATGACAGACACCCTTCTGGCGGCCTTCAAGCGGATAATGGATATGAGCGATGCCCAGACCAGCCTCATCCAGTTCGCATTCTACGGAAGCTACTTTTGCTTCGCCCTTCCAGCTGCGCTGTTCATTAGCAGGCACAGTTTCAAATCCGGAATCATCCTTGGACTTCTGCTGTATGCAACAGGAGCGATACTTTTCCTTCCGGCGGCTTATACAGCCAGTTACGCCTTTTACCTTGTGGCCATATACATAATGGCAGGAGGTTGCAGCGTACTTGAAACGACCGCCAACCCGTATATATTAAGTATGGGCACCCCTGAGACGGCGACAAGACGCCTGAACATAGCCCAGAGCTTCAACCCCATAGGCTCCATCATCGGAATTCTGATGAGCAAATACTTCATCCTGAAGGATATAAGTCTTTACTCCGTCAGTGGCACATACGCATCCCTGGGACTAATATTGCTTGCCATAATGGCTATGATACTCTTTGTCAAGATGCCTGAGGGTAGCGACTCCGGAAGCAAGTCGGGAATAAGGAGCTCATTCAGACACCTCTTCAAGAATGGACTTTACAGATATGGAGTAATAGCCCAGTTCTTCTATGTCGGAGCACAGATAGGCGTATGGAGCTTCACCATCAGAATAGTGATGCAGGAACTCGGAATACTCGAAGCTCAGGCCAGCACCATCTATCTTGTTACGATAATCGGCTTCTGTCTGTCTAGATTCATCTACACATGGCTGATGAAATGGGTAAGCCCTGCGAAACTCCTTCTTGCAGGCGGCATCTTGTCAACTATAATGGCTCTCATAGTCGTTCTCGGTGCTGGCAGCGGCTGTTTACTGATAACGGCTTTGATACTCATCAGTTTCTTTATGAGCCTGATGTTCCCGACCATATACGGACTCTCGCTCGGTGGCGTTGCCCGGTCAGAACATCCAGACGATGCCAAACTCGGAGCAAGCGGACTTATAATGGCCATACTCGGAGGAGCGCTTATTACACCACTCCAGGGCTTGGTATCCGACAGCAGTACGATATATATAAGTTACATCATCCCTGCAATCTGCTTCGTTGTAGTAACACTCTTTGCTGCTTATGCGGTAAAGACCAATAGAAAAAGCACTTATGCCGAATAAGAAAGTATTTGTCAGCGGATGCTACGATCTGCTGCATAGCGGTCACATAGAATTCTTCATACAGGCCTCGCAGTATGGCGATCTGTATGTGGGAATAGGATCTGACGAGACGTACCTCGAATACAAGCACCGCAAACCGATGTTTCCTCAGGAGGAACGTCTCTTTATGGTGAAGAGCATAAAATATGTGAAGGATGCCTTCATCAATACCGGACACGGAGTTATTGACTATGTCCCGACTTTGGACATCGTGAAGCCTGACATCTTTGTTGTCAACGCGGAAGGCGGCAGCGAAAAAAAGCGCAGTATCTGTGAGGAAAGAGGAATACAATACATTGAATTGGAGAGGACCCCGCACGAAGGCCTTCAGGCGCGCAGTTCCTCATCCCTCAAAGCCGCTCTTGGAAAGGATGACTCAACAAGTGTTGAAGGCATTCCGACACGTCTCGATCTGGCAGGCACCTGGATAGACCAGCCTTATGTGAGTTGCTATCATCCAGGATGGGCTCTTACGATCTCGCTTGAGCCGACCTTTGAAATCAGGGACCGCTGCGGCCTGTCAACCAGCACGAGGAAGATGATTCAAAAGATCTGGCCTGTCAAGCTGCCGAAGATGGATCCAGAGATGCTTGCCCGCTTGGTGTTCTGTTTCGAGAATAACCCCGAAAGGGAGGATGACCACATCTCCGGTGCTCAGGACTCAATCGGCATCTGCGTCCCTGGCCTTGCACGCCACTATTATGACAAGAACTTCTGGCCGGTCAAGATTGAGAACACCCTTGATGAGATGACCCTCAGATTTTTGGAAGAACACATAGTGATGATACCTCTGGAACCTCGTCGACCTGGTTGCAGCGTGGTTGAAGGGAAGGATATCACCGTAGAAAAGGTAACCGAGTTAGCGAAAGCCGCCGAAGATTGTTGGAACGCCATTATCAATCACAATCTGGATGGATTTGCATCAGCGTATCTCGCTTCCTTTGAAGCACAGACGGCGATGTTCCCGGGGATGATCAATCCTTCCATTAACGGGACAATCTGTGAAGAAGCAAGTGTCCAGCCATATATAGATGAATATTCTGCTATGCCGGACGTTTTTGCTTGGAAACTTACAGGAGCCGGTGGCGGCGGATACCTCGCCATTGTAGTCAAGGACGCAAAAGCCTTCGCAGCAGAAAGAAAAGAAGCAATCGAAATACATATCAGAAGACAATAATATGCTTGATAAGACATCGAAAATATACATAGCCGGCCACAATGGCCTCGTGGGTTCCGCAATTTGGAACAACCTCAAAAGCCGTGGCTACAACAACCTTGTAGGCCGCAGCCACAAAGAGCTGGACCTCACCGACCAGTATGCGGTGAAGAAGTTCTTTGATGAAGAACAACCTGATGCAGTAGTGCTTGCAGCCGCATTCGTCGGCGGAATCATGGCGAACAGCCTCTATAGGGCGGACTTTATAATGATGAATATGAAGATCCAGTGCAATGTCATCAGCGAGGCGTATGCCCACGGAGTGAAGAAACTGCTCTTCCTCGGCTCTACCTGCATCTACCCGAAGAACGCTCTTCAGCCGATGAAAGAGGACTGCCTCCTGACTTCCCCACTGGAATATACCAATGAGGAATATGCCATTGCAAAGATTGCCGGCTTAAAAATGTGCGAAAGCTACAATCTCCAGTACGGCACCAACTACATAGCCGTGATGCCGACGAACCTTTACGGCCCGAACGACAATTTCCATCTGGAGAACTCCCATGTGATGCCTGCGATGATGCGCAAGGTCTATCTCGCAAAACTCATCAACGATAACAACTGGGAAGCCATCCGCAAGGACCTCAGCATCCGTCCGGTCGGAGCGAACATCAAGGAGAACGGGGAAACCGTCCGCTATGTTATTGACGGCAACTCCGATGAGGCAACAATCTTGAAAGTGCTCGCTTTCTACGGCATTGAGAGCAACAAGGTCACCCTCTGGGGCACAGGCACTCCGCTCCGCGAGTTCCTCTGGAGCGAGGATATGGCCGATGCCAGCGTCCACGTCCTTCTAAACGTGGACTTCAAGGACATCATCGGCATAGAGAAATACTCCTCCGTCCACTATGGCAACAAGGCCGATGGCGTCGTTGACCGCAACCACAGCACAGGCCGTGGAGGTGCTATCCCATCCCTCGGCGAGATCCGTAACTGTCACATCAACGTCGGTACCGGCAAGGAACTCACCATCCGCGAACTCTCTGAACTTGTCGTCAAAGCAGTCGGGTTTACCGGCAATGTTGAGTTCGACGCCTCAAAACCTGACGGCACGATGCGCAAGCTGATTGATGTCAGCAAGTTGCACTCCCTTGGTTGGACACACAAAGTCGAAATCGAAGACGGCGTGCAGAAACTCTTCGAGTGGTACAAGGAGAGCCTATCATAATCAATAATTCATTACAAACGCTACTACACGTTATCCATTATTAGCAATCAAACCATATTATGAAGAAGAATATAGCCCTTATTACCGGTGTCACGGGACAGGACGGTAGTTATCTTTCTGAGTTCCTCCTTGATAAAGGTTATGAAGTACACGGTATTATCCGCCGTTCATCCGTTGACTATCGCGAAAGGATTGCACATCTTGAAGGTCAGCCGAACTTTCACCTGCATTACGCAGATATGACGGACTCAATGTCTCTCGTTAAACTCGTCGGCAAGGTTCAGCCAACAGAAATATACAACCTCGCTGCCCAGTCACACGTTCAGGTCTCCTTCGATGCGCCGGAGTTCACGGCTGATGTGGATGCTGTAGGAGTCCTCCGAATCCTTGAGGCAGTCAGGACCAACCACCTTGAGAAGACCTGCAAGATATATCAAGCATCAACCTCCGAACTTTATGGAAAAGTAGAGGAAGTGCCTCAGAATGAGAATACTCCGTTCCACCCATACTCACCTTATGCAGTTGCAAAGCTCTACGGATTCTGGATAGTGAAAGAATATCGTGAGGCCTATGACATGTTCTGTTGCTCCGGCATTCTTTTCAACCACGAGAGCGAGAGGCGTGGAGAGACCTTCGTAACACGAAAGATAACCCTCGCTGCCGCACGCATTGCCCAGGGTAAGCAGGACTGCCTCTACCTCGGCAACCTCGACTCCCTCCGTGATTGGGGCTACGCCAAGGACTATGTAGAGTGTATGTGGCTCATCCTCCAGCATAACATACCTGAGGACTTCGTCATAGCCACTGGTGTCCAGCACACAGTCCGGGAGTTCGCCACCTTGGCATTCCACCACGCCGGCATTGAGCTCCGCTGGGAAGGAGAAGGCATCGATGAGAAAGGTCTTGTGGTGTCAGTTGCAGATGATGCAAATGCCGCATTGGTCGGCAAGACGGTAGTCGCCGTATCGGAGGACTTCTATCGCCCTACAGACGTAGTCAACCTCTGGGGCGATCCGACCAAAGCCAAGGCAAAGCTCGGCTGGAATCCACAGACTACCACCTTCGAGCAGCTCGTTGAACTGATGGTAAAACACGATATGGCAAAAGTCGCTGCAGACAACGCCGCCTCCTCTGTCCGCAAAACAAATCTCGCCGAGTATCTAGAGAAAGGTATTGTGAAGTAGTGATAATCTCATCAAGCGAGGACTCTTATCAATATGACGCAGAAGAGACAGTTCATAGAGGTGATTTTTTATAGGTGAGAAGGAAATGACATCTGAAGAAATAGCCAAACTGCCAACCCTGATTGATATTGTAAATCATTATCTTAAAGGAGAGAAAGAAATTGAGAACCGTGTGAAAAACTCACGATTCAATGGTTTGTTTCCTACACAGGCGCAGAAAGGATATTATGAGCCCATACTTATGCCGGATGGGCAACATAGTCTATTCCCATTATCTCCAGCTCAACACTCTTATTATCGAGGAGAGAGCGTATATCATCCTGAGTGTTATCCTTCTTTATATCGAAACAGTATGTCTGAAGCGGATGTTTTTGTGGAAAGAATCAAACGGTGTGAAATGGAGCATATGATGCGGGAATATCCTATTACAGATTTATTTGCTTACAGTATTCATGCAAAAGCTCCGGATGATATATGGCATCAACTTCGTTTTCATATCGGATACGATGGTATGGCCCAGCATTATGGTATAAAGACTGAGTTCATGGATATGACATTGGATCCAATGATTGCTGCCTTTTTTGCTGCAACTACTTATGATTCCAATACAGATTCATATTCAGCTATAACAGACACAGATAAATATCCATACGGAGTATTCTATCTTTATAATCAAGTACCTTTTGGCGATATCAGGAAATCAAGGATAGATGTTGTTGGAATGCAACCTCTATTGCGCCCAGGAAGACAACTCGCATATGTATTTAAATTGAATTCGAATGAGAATTTCAATTTCTTTATGCAGAAAACATTATTTCGGCACGATGCAAAGATCAATAAAGAGATTGTAGAACGTGTAAATCCAGATAATCGTCTATTTCCTAAGGAATTAATAGGAGAACGCATTCGAAATGAGATAGTAATGGGTAATGTGTTTTCCGAGTGGGCCTACAATGAGGCCAAGCATCGATATGCAGAAGATAAAAGCGAATCTGACTTAAAGAAATTACTAGAAAGCAAGAACGTTATTATCAGTCATACAGATAGACAGTGGTTTACGGAGGAAGAAAAGAATGATGCATTGGATTATTGGGAAACATATCAGCAAGAATTATTTAGTAGAATAAAGCTCAGATGGACTTTTACTGGACCAATAGACCTTGATTCCCAATAAAGTGTGCACTAATAACTCTCTTTTCGTAATCCGGTTACCATTATTTATGATTATGAAGTGGTTGTACAGGTATTATAGAACTACAAATGGGACTAGTTGTTGCTCAATTCAAAGAGAGAATACAAAATGATAGCCCCTATATTATGATGAAATTAATTGTAAAGAAACATTATATGAAAAAAGTAATGCTCGTCTTCGGAACGCGCCCAGAGGCAATAAAGATGTGCCCTCTGGTGAAAGAGTTCCAGAAACATCCAGATGAGTTTGAAACAATTGTATGTGTAACAGGTCAGCATCGTGAGATGCTGGATCAGGTACTGACAATCTTTAATGTCAAGCCGGATTACGACTTGAACATTATGAAACAAGGTCAGGATTTGACAGATGTGACTGCTCGCGTGCTGACTGGACTTCGTGATGTGTTCAAGGAGTGCCGTCCTGATGTTGTTCTTGTTCACGGAGATACAACCACCTCCACTGCTGGTGCCCTTGCTGCATTCTATGCACAGATTCCAGTTGGTCACGTGGAAGCTGGCTTAAGAACGCATAATATCTATAGTCCTTGGCCTGAGGAGATGAATCGACAAATTACAGGACGTATCGCTACATATAATTTTTCTCCAACTCCACTTTCTGAGAAGAACCTTTTAGAAGAAAAGGCGCAAGGCAATATTTATGTGACTGGCAATACAGTCATCGATGCCCTGCATATGGTGGTTGATAAACTCAAAACAGATGAATCTCTTGCAAAGGAACAGGACAAAGTCCTCCTTGACGCCGGATACGATGTATCGCGACTTGACAACGGTAAGAAACTCGTCCTCATTACGGGTCATCGTCGCGAAAACTTTGGAGATGGCTTCATTCGTATGGTAACTGCGATGAAAGATCTTTCAGAGAAATACCCTGAAGTTGACTTTGTATATCCGATGCATCTCAATCCTAATGTTCGCAAACCAATACACGAAGTGTTCGGAGAAGATTTGACAAGGCCTAACTTCTTCTTCATTGAACCTTTGCAATATCTTGAGTTTGTTCATCTAATGAGCAAGGCAAATATCGTCCTCACCGATTCCGGCGGAATTCAGGAAGAGGCTCCGGGATTGGGAAAACCGGTTCTCGTGATGCGCGATACCACAGAACGCCCTGAAGCACTTACAAGTGGAACCGTTCATCTTGTCGGAACAGACTACAACAAGATAGTAAACGAAGTCAGCACTTTGCTTGAAGATAAGTCGGCATACGAAAAAATGTCCAAGGCTGTCAATCCTTACGGTGACGGAAAAGCGTGTGACCGCATAGTGAGAATTCTCAATGGAGAACAAGTCGAAAGATACGGCTGTTAAGAAACGTAATAATAGATTAATAATTAAAGATTTATACACATATATGATTAATGTAATTGGCTTGGGCTACATCGGACTTCCGACAGCCCTTATGATGGCTTCTCACGGAGTGGAAGTCATAGGTACAGACTACAACAAGAAATTGGTTGACACTTTGAATGCCGGCCACACAACCTTTAAAGAGGATGGCCTTGATGAACTATTCCAGGCAGCAGTAAAAGCCGGTATCAAGTTTACAACTGAGTATCAGAAGACAGATATGTACATCGTATCTGTTCCAACTCCTTACGATAAGTTCTCCAAGAAAGTAGATGCCTGCTATGTGGTTGCAGCAATTAAAGAAGTGATGAAGGTTTGTCCTAAAGGCGCTACCGTAGTTGTTGAGTCAACAGTCAGCCCTGGAACTATGGACAAATTTGTGCGTCCTGTAGTAGAGGCAAACGGATTCAAGATCGGAGAGGACATCAATCTCGTTCACGCTCCAGAGAGAATCATCCCAGGAAATATGGTCTATGAACTTCTTCACAACAATCGCACGATCGGTGCAGACTCCCGTGAGATAGGAGAGAAGGTTAAGGAATACTATGCAAGTTTCTGCCAGGGCGAAATAGTTGTTACGGATATCCGCACTGCAGAAATGACAAAGGTGGTAGAGAACACCTTCCGTGCAGTGAACATTGCGTTTGCCAATGAACTTGCCCGCATCTGCCGTCACGACAATATGGATGTATATGAGATTATCAAGATTTGCAATATGCATCCTCGTGTAAATATTCTTCAACCAGGTCCAGGAGTTGGTGGTCACTGCATCTCCGTTGACCCTTGGTTCCTCGTAGGCGACTATCCTCAGCTTGCCAAGGTGATTGATGAGTCTATGAAGACCAACGATTCTCAGCCTACCTATGTGTTAAACCGCATCTACGAGATTATGAAAGAGAATGGCATTACGGACAATAGGAAGGTTGGCCTGTATGGACTCACATACAAAGAGAATGTGGATGACTATCGCGAGTCTCCTGCTCTCCAGATGCTTGAAGCTCAGGAACGTCATCTTGCTCGTCCTCTCCGTTGCTATGACCCATTTCTTGAGAACCATAAGATTGCAGAGAATCAATATGACAATTTTGATGAGTTCTTGAATGATATGGATATGGTAGTTGTTCTTGTGAAGCATCATCACATCCTTCAAAATGAGGACCGCCTGAAAGGAAAGGTTGTTCTTGATTGCTGCAATGTGTTGCATAAGTTAGATAAAGTATATCATATCTAAATATGATAAGGACGTCTTTAGAACTTCGGGAGTATTTGCTTGCCGACAAGATTGGCCTAGGGAGAAAAGAGAGTAAACCTGCGTTATCTGACTTTATTTGGAGGTTTGAAATAAGTTTGAGGCATCTGGAATACTATTGTAATCTTAAACGACGCAATCCTTTTCAATCTTTCTTCATGAAATATTGGCAATTAAGGTACATTATCAATTCCATAATCTGCGGATTTGAAATTCCGCTTAATGTTTTTGGTAAAGGGTTATCAATCGCTCATAAGGGAACTATCGTTGTCAATGGGGCAGCTAGAATTGGTGATAACTGTCGAATTCATACTTGTGTAAATATAGGGACACTCCCAGGAACTTCAGATGTCGCTCCAATAATAGGAGATGATGTATATATTGGCCCTGGAGCCAAAATATGGGGGGGGGTACGAATTGGTAACAATGTAATGATTGGTGCAAATTCTTGTGTGGGGAAGGATGTCCCAGATAATGTTTGTGTAGCAGGCGCTCCCGCAAAAATTATAAAGGATACAGGAAGACTAGAAATAGAAACATATAATAGTACGATTGTCCGTCAGGATAATAAGATATCTTAGATTTATGCATATATCGCCCAAAATTGGAATAATGACCTTTCACGCAGCCCATAATAATGGTGCTGCGCTGCAAGCATATGCTTTACAGCAGAATCTTTCATTATTAGGTGCAGATGCTGAACTTATTAGGTTTTATGACAGGCACAATGAGAAAAGGACAGTGAGTCATTCTCATTTATATAATTTATTGCATAACCCCAGTTTCATAGTAAATCTGGTGTTCCATTTTCGGAGAACACTAAAATTACGAGGGAAAAGTATATTGACAGATAAAGCATTTCAGGTTTTCCATAAGAATTATTTAAGGACCTCGAATGAGCCTTATTATTCTTATGAAGACTTAATAGATGCAAATACTAGATACAATGGCTTTGTTACAGGGAGTGATATGGTCTGGACTCCTATTGGTCAGAACCTGTCAGCATATTTTTTACAATTTGCTGATAGGGGGAAGCGTTTTTCATATTCGCCTAGTTTAACAGGAACGCGAAAATTCACAGAAGAACAGCATTGCCAGATCCAAAAGTATATCCGAGAGATGGATATCATATCGTGCCGTGAAAGAGAAGGCATAGACTATGTCAATATAACTGTTGGAAAAGATGCTGTACTTACACTGGATCCAACTCTTTTGTTCGATAAAACCGCTTGGGCAACTCATTTGAACCTTGAAATTGATAAAGAGTCGAAGCCTTATATACTTTGTTATATGTTTGATGAACTTTCGAAAGCTCATCAAAAAATACTATCCTCTTATGCAAAACATCGTGGATTAGAGATTAGATATATTCCTATGACAGGGGCCCAACGTGAGTATGAAGTAGATCATGGATACAATTGCGGTTACGGGCCAAGGGAATTTGTAGAACTGTTTCTTAATGCTAGTTTCATAATAACGAACACATATCATGGTTTAATGTTTTCTTTGATATCGGAAGCCCCATTTGTCCTGATACACAGGGGAAGTGATAATCAATGGAAATCTAATGAAGAACGGATGTCCAATATATTGGAACTATTAAACCTATCGGAGAGATATATTGATACAAATGAAACAATTCCAGAATCATTCTTTGAGTTAGACTATCAAACAATAAATCAGATTATTGAGCAGGAACGAGAGAAGTCTTTATCGTTTCTGTCAAAGATTGTTGAAATAGCTTCATACCAGAAGATATCGGACAGGCCTATTGTTCATAATGTGTCTGAACTTTCGAGAAAAGATTGTACAGGTTGCGGAGTCTGTTCTTCTGTTTGCCCCTTTTCAGCAATATCAATGGCAAATGATGATGAAGGATTCAGAGTCCCGTTTGTAGACATTGATAAATGTAAGCAATGTAATAGGTGTGTGTCAATCTGCCCTTCGATAAATGATAAACCATACTTTCATCGTCCAATTGCATCGTATGCCGGAGTGTCAAAAGATGTATTTGTAAATTCATCTGCGAGTGGTGGTACTTTTATAACTATTGCGAGATATTTTATTGAGAAACTACACGGTGTTGTATACGGGGCTGTGTTTGATGATAATCAGCATTGTGTGCATCAAAGGGCAACATCTATGGAGGATGTAAGAAAGATGCAGAACAGTAAATATGTTCAAAGCAATGTCGAGGAAGTTTTTGTAAAAATTAAGGGCGACATAAAAGATGGCAGACACGTTCTTTTTACCGGTACACCTTGCCAAGTCGCTGCTGTTCTATCCTACATTGGTGGTCAATCGGACTTATTGTTTACGGTCAGCTTGATATGTCATGGCGTGCCAAGTCCAGGATATTGGAGGAAGTATATTGATGAAACATATAAAGGAGCATTGAAAGAAATCAAGTTCAGGAATAGAAATAACAGAAGCGCAGGGAAGACCTCCTACGAATTGTATGCCAAATTATCAGATGATACTGAACTTAAGGTTCGTCATTCTGATGATATCTATTACAGGACGTTTCTAAAGAACTTATCTTTTAGAATGTCATGCTATTATTGCAAATATGCGAGACCGGAACGTATTGGGGATCTTACCATAGGTGATTTCGATAGCGAATCTCATTATTCAGCCTTTCTTCCTAATAATGGTAAATCTTCAATAATGATAAATACTGAAAGTGGTGAGAAAGTCTGGGCAAAGATAAATGCAGAGTTTGAATTCATCCCAATCAGCTATGAGTTAGAGGCATCATACAATACTCAATTACGCATCCCTTCGGAAAAGCCCGATTCAAGATCGGAATTTTATTGTGATTTGAATGAGATGCCTTGGGATGCGTTCAAGCAAAAGTACAAAAGCTTATAATATTGATAATGGGGAATCAGGATTCACAGAGTGCGAATAGTAGGATTGCGAAGAATACTATACTGCTATACATAAGGATGATTCTGCTGATGGCTATTTCGCTTTATACCAGCAGAGTCATACTATCAACACTTGGGATTGAGGACTATGGCCTTTACAATGTTGTAGGCGGAATAGTGACAATGTTCACTTTCCTTAGTTCTGCAATGGGTAATTCCTCTCAGAGGTTCATCACATACGCATTGGGCAAAGGTGATGCGGATGAATTAAAAAGAGTATTCAATACCACATGTCTTGTTCATTGGATTATTGCAATCATTATCCTTATCTTAGCAGAAACAGTTGGACTATGGTTCCTATACAACAAGATGGTTATTCCAACTGATAGGTTTTCCGCTGCTCTATGGGTTTATCAGTTTTCCATCATCTCTTGTGTAGTATCGGTAATCAGCATCCCATATAATGCTTTGGTCATTGCACATGAAAAAATGGGAGCATTCTCATTTATCTCAATATTATATGCAATAGTTAAGTTAGGTATTGTTTTTATTGTACAGGCTTCTTCGTTTGATAAATTAATTCTATACGCAGCATTACTACTTGTGGCACAAATTGCGGAAAGATTAGTATATCAATTCTATTGCCGCAGTAGATTCTTTGAAGCAAAGCACATTAGCTTTAGAAATTGTAATCAAATTAAAGAGATGCTTGGCTTTGCTGGATGGTCGCTATTGCCAAACCTTGCTACTGTATGTTATTCTCAGGGTATAAATATTATATTGAATCTGTTTTTTGGGCCTGCTGTAAATGCTGCTCGCGGAGTGTCAGTTCAGGTCCAGGGGATTGTCAAGAATTTTGTTACTAATTTTCAGACCGCAGTCACACCGCAAATAATAAAGTCATATGCAAGCAATGACGTGGATAGGTTGAACAAGTTGGTATTTAGCAGTTCTAAACTATCTTTTTACTTGCTTTTATGTATTGCGCTTCCCGTGTTTCTGGAAGCAGAGTATTTGTTGGATATTTGGCTTAAAGAAGTTCCAGAACACACAGTCTCTTTTCTTAGACTAATCCTGCTTGCAATTTTGTTAGATCCACTTGCAAATCCATTGTGCGTTGCAAATAACGCGACCGGCGAGATTAAAAAGTTTAAGATGTGGGAAGCAGGAATATGTGTGTCTGTTATTCCTATCGGGTATATTCTATTGAGATTAGGCCTACCGCCAGAATCTGTCTTTGTTGCACAGATAGTATTGTCAATAATTGTGCAATTTGCAAGAGTAACACTTAGTCGAGATTTTCTTCAGTTTTCATATGCGACCTATCTTAAGAATGTATTTGTTTATATTCTCGGTGTGATTATTATTGCTCCAGTTGCACCTTTATTGTTGTATCTTTTTATTCCACAGGGTTTTGGCTCTTTCTTATTAGTCTCGATTGTTTGTGTAATATCAGTAATTGGTAGTTCCTATTTTATCGGCTTAAATGCTGGTGAGAGAGAGACAATAAGGCAGAAAATATCCATTTATTTAAAACGGAAATAGAATATGAAGGTATTGGTAAACAGTTATCTGAACTTTGCTCAAAATACTGCTGGTGGTGTTTATTCAAAAGTGCATAATTTTATAAAATCATCACAACATTTTCCAGAATACACCATTAAGCCTTTTGACATTTGGGAAGACAAAATCAGGGATTATGACATTGTTCACTATTTTGCCCTAAAAACTGAGTTTTATGATCAAATGTTATTGGCGAAAAAACTTGGGAAAAAAATCGTGATCTCATCTATTGTAACAATTGGTGAC
>JBJEBP010000360.1:0-4605 GCA_051870135.1 Candidatus Cryptobacteroides sp.
CATAGTTGGAGCCGGATAACGTCCGTTGTCCAGACCGAAGGTCAGACCGGTGGAGTCCTGTGTGGAGGCGCCGACCTCAGGGTCATAACCTGAATACTTGGTGAAGGTATAGACATTCTGGAAATTGAGGTAGAGTCGGAGATTCTCTATTTTTGCTCTTTCCAGCCATTTCTTAGGGAAGGTATATCCGAAGGTCAAGTTCTTGATTCTCAGATATGAGCCGTCCTCTACATAACGGTCGCTGATACGATCGTTGTCATTAGGGTCGTTGATGCTGGCGCGAGGTATCTTGGTACCGCTGTTGGCAACCCTTATATTCGTGATGTCATCGTACCAGTTTCCTGACTCATACACCTTGTCTGCATCGATAGGGACAAGCTTTGCCCTGCCGCTGACAGAATTGATCTGGTTGATCCACGCACTGTTCATGTGGGTGAGGTTGATTGAACTGTAGTTCAGTACCTTGTTGCCGTATGAACCATTGAGGAAGATGCTCAGGTCGAAGCCCTTGTAACGGAAAGTGTTGGTCCATCCGAATGTGAATATCGGAAGCGGCGAGCCGATGATGGTGCGGTCGTTCACGTCAATCTTGTTATCTCCGTTGATGTCCTTGAACTTGAGGTCGCCCACCCAGACGGTGTTGGTCCTGTTGAACACGCCATCGGCCGGATATTTCTCGGCCCTCGGAGAGTTCTGGATATCCTCGAATGACTCATAGACGCCTTCCACTACATAGCCGTAGAAGTTGTAGAGAGGCTGGCCGATTTCAGATACGCAGACAACATCGTTCCACTGGCCATAGCCTATGAGCGCGGCATTCTCGGTTCCGCTGAGGGAAACAAGTTTGTTGCGGTTGAATGAAATCTGGAAGTTGCTGTCCCACTGGAACTCACCTACGAAAGGATGGGCATCGAGAGTAATTTCAAGACCCTTGTTGAGGATGCTTCCATAGTTGCCTTTAGGAGCAGCGAGTGCTGATGAAGCGTTGCCCTGGGTACCCATATATGAAGGAAGCTGCATTGACATGAGCATGTCGTCGGACCTCTTGTAGTATGCGTCCACTGTGAGGTTGAGCCTGTCCTGGAAGAAGCCGAGATCGAGACCTACGTTGTACTGTTCCTGTTTCTCCCAACGGATGGAGGTGTTCGGAATGTTTGCAGGACGGTAGCCCATACCGAGTCCTGAAGGCATCTGGCTGATAGCTGAACCCCAGGCGTAACTGCCGATATTGGCGTTACCTGTCTGTCCCCATCCGAGACGGAGCTTGCCGTTGCTGAACCATTTCTTGGCGTTCTGGAGGAATTTCTCATTTGAGAATCTCCAGGATGCGGCTACGGAATGGAAGCCAGCCCACCTGTTGTCCGGGCCGAAGTTGGACGAACCGTCATAACGGTAAGTATAGGTGGCGTAGTAGCGATTGTCGAAATTGTAGGTCTCACGGGTGAAGATAGAGGCCATTGAGCCGCTGCCGAAACCGGAACCAATCTTCGGAGTACCGGTACCGAGTGAAGGGCTGTGGACCTCATTGGAAGGAAGGTTGGTTCCCTCAGCAGAAACATACTCCCATCTTGACTCCCACATTTCCTGGCCGACCATCGCACTGATATTGTGCTTGCCGAAGGTGTTGTTGTAGGTCAGATAGTTCTTGACCTGCCAGTAGGTGTTGCGGTTGTTCTGGATGCTGCTGCGGTTGCTCTTCCTGGACCAGGAACCGAGTGTCAGCGCAGGCTGGAACCTTTCACCCTTTGTCCATCCGAAGTCGAAGCCGACCTCAGTACGCCATACAAGGTTCTTCAAAGGCTTGAAATTGACAAACGGAGTGATGTCCGCATAGATGTTGCCTGTGAGTTTCTGACGTTTCAGGAGAATGTCATCCTCCATTGCGAGGGCTACAGGGTTTGGATTGTTGTAGCCTTCACGTACTGTTGAGGAATAGTTTCCGTCAACATCATAGATTGGAATGTCAGGGATAGTTGACAGGGAGTAGTAAATGAGGCCTTCGCTTGAGTCTGCGAGCTTGAGGTCATCATTGGTATTTGCGAAAGTTGCGCTGAGACCGAGTTTGATCCAGCTCTTGAGCTGTGCGTCAATGTTGGTACGTACGCTGAAACGGTCGAAGTTGGAACCTATGATGGTACCTTCCTGGTCCATATAGGAACCTGATACATAGTACTGTACCTTGTCAGTTCCGCCGGATGCGGAAAGCTGGTGCTGGTGCTGGAGAGCGGTGCGGAAGATTGCGTCCTGCCAGTTGGTTCCCACTCCGAGAATAGAAGGGTCGGAATATACCGGGTCAGGACTATAAATCTCACCGGCTGACACAAGGTCATTGTAGAACTGGGCATATTCGCGGAGATTCATCATGTCGATACGCCTGGTCTGCTGCGAAACGGCAAACATTCCATCGTATGAAATCTTGGCATCTCCCGACTTGCCGCGCTTTGTGGTAATGAGTACGACACCGTTTGCACCCTGTGCACCGTAGATTGCAGTTGCGGAGGCATCCTTGAGGATTTCCATGCTTACAATGTCGGCAGGGTTGAGGGTGGAGAGAGGGGAAATTGTGGAAACCTTGCCGTTTCCGAGTGCATCTCCGAGACCGAAGTCGGAACCGGAATTTCCGCCGCCCTGTACAATGACACCGTCAATGACATAGAGAGGCTCGGCATTGGCATTGATGGTTGCCTGGCCGCGCACGCGGATTGAGGATGAGGAACCCGGGGCTCCGGAAGTCGTAACTGCCTGTACACCTGCAGCACGGCCCTGGAGAGTCTGGTCGAGGGATGTGATGATGGTTGCCTTGAGGTCTTCCTCCTTCATTGATACGGAAGCTCCGGAAAGGTCGCTCTTCTTCATTGTACCGTAGCCTACGACTACGACCTCGTCAAGAAGGAGGCGGTCTTCCTCGAGAGTCACGTTATAGACGGAAGAAGTCCCTACCGTAACCTCTACATCTTTGTATCCGATGGAGGAGAATACCAGGACTGCGCCCTGAGGCACATTCAAGGAATAGTTTCCATCGAGATCTGTAATGACACCATTGGAGGTGCCTTTCTCAACGACGCTCGCGCCGATGACCGGGCCTATGTTGTCAACGACGGTACCGCTGACTTTCTTAGGCTGGGCCACAAGCGACAAGCTCAAGAAGAGCATCGTCAAGCAAGTGAACAGTTTGCTTTTCATTTTGCAGAATTTAGTGTTAATACTTTATCGGTTTATATTTTGTATCATTTCCTGTGGGTTAAGCTATTAACCAACTATTTGTTCATATTGACCGCCGATGAATGTACGCGAAGACAACATCAAGTTTCAGTGCCATTTTTATCTTTGCAAAATTACGCTGACTTAACGGGGCAAACAAATACAAAATTATCAGATACTGATACTAATTAAACAGTGACTTTATGCTTTTTATACATTTCCCGGAACTCCCGGGGAGTACTTCCCCGCTTGGACTTGAAAATGCGGTTGAAGTTGGAAAGATTGTTGAAGCCGCACTCGTAGCAAATCTCGGATATGTTCTTGGTGGTGTCAACCAGCATCCTGGCGGCGAATCCGAGCCTTATATCCGCGATATAGTCGGACAATGTGCGGTTGGTCCTGACCCTGAAGAAACGGCTGAATGCGACAGGGCTCATTCCTGCGAGGGCGGCAAGGTCGTTGAGCCTGAGCTGCTCTGAATAGTGGTCATTGATATACTGCTTGACTTTCTGCACCCTACGGCTTTCCTTATTCCGTGAAGTATGGGCGAATGAGCTGGAAGCCAATACTTTGACATCATCAGCCAGGGAAAGTTCATAGAGAATATACAGGAATTTCAGGAACTGGACGAACTTTTCCTGCTCCATGGCCAATGTGTCCAGGGCCGAGTAAACCTTCATTATCGCGGAAACCGGAAACGCAAGTCCGTGTTCAGCCTGAGCAAGCATCTTCCTTATAGAGGCGAACTGGCTTTTCGACAGGAGATCGGCGCTGAGAAGATCGTTCGAGAACTGTATGGTTATCTCCCTGATGTCCTTGGACTTGCAACTACCCTGTTCCCATACGTGCTCAAGTCCCTCGGAACCCACCAGAACAAGTTCATATTCACCGATTTCCTCCACGCTGTCCCCGACAATCCTGCGCACTCCCGCCCCGTGCTCAATGAAGTTCAACTCAAACTCCTTGTGGCGGTGCAACGGATAGGTGAACTCCGTCTTGTGCCTCTCGACAATGTGGAAGCAATCCTTCTCCGACAACTGCGTGATTTCCGTGAATACTGAACTCATAATGTCAAATTTTGAACAAATATACGCAAAATAATATTAATTTAACCAAAAATAATATGCAACTTACGAACGAGCCAATGGCGGAAAAATGGTTTCCCATCATTAGCGCACAACTCTCACGATGAATCACATAACCGGCATCATCAGATGCCGCGCGAAGAACAGCGAAGCGCCGGCCCGCAGCGATGGTGCGCACGTAGCGCCCTCCCCCGTAATGGGGGCAGGGGGGAAATTAAGAACGGAAGGCTGAGCCTTCCGTCCAAGTACCCCCAAGAGGATTCGAACCTCTACCGTCAGAACCGGAATCTGAAATCCTATCCATTAGACTATGGAGGCA
>JBJEBP010000361.1:0-19245 GCA_051870135.1 Candidatus Cryptobacteroides sp.
CGACAACGAGTGGGGTTACTCCAACAAGGTTCTCGAGATGGCTCGCGTCATCACAAAGTAATCTTGGAAACAGATTGATATCCTGGAGGCTGGCAGTTTGCCGGCCTCTTTTTTATTTCCCCCCCCTGCCCCCATTACGGGGGATGGCGCTCCGTGCGCACCATCGCCGCGGGCCTGCGCTTCGCTGTTCTTCTTTATTTGCCTAAACTGAAAGTCTTTAGTAAATTTGCAATTTCAAAAAAAGAAGATGATGATTACTATAGACGGAAGGTTGACATTGGACAATATTGAGGCTGTGCTTTATGGACGGGAGAAGATTGAGATTAGTACGGGAATGCGCAGCAAGGTGATCGAAAGCTACGAGTTCCTGAACGATTTCTCAAAGGACAAGGTCATTTACGGCATAAATACCGGTTTCGGACCGATGGCACAGTGGCGGATTGAGGACAGCCATCTTAAAGAATTGCAGTACAACATTATACGGAGTCATTCCACCGGAGCGGGGGAGAGGCTTCCGGATATTTGCGTAAAGGCGGCAATGATTTCCAGGCTGATGACATTCCTCCAGGGGCATTCCGGCGTACACGTGAGCCTCGTTGACCTGCTTGTGGAGTTCATCAATAGGGATATATGTCCGGTCATCCCGAGACACGGAAGCGTTGGAGCCAGCGGGGACCTTGTGCAGCTTGCACATCTGGCATTGGCATTGATCGGGGAGGGCCCGGTTTCTTATAATGGAGAAATCAGGCCTGCGGCTGAGGTTATGGAAGAGAACGGTCTTGAGCCGATTGAAATGCATATCCGCGAGGGACTTGCAGTTACCAATGGCACGGCTGTCATGACCGGAATCGGGCTCGTGAACTGGATTAAGGCCTCCAGAATGCTGAAATGGTCAGTTCTCCAGTCGGTTATGCTCAATGAAACAGTTTCCTCATACGATGATTTCATGTCAGAGGTCCTGAACGGGATGAAGCATCATCCGGGCCAAATCCGGATTGCTGGAATGATGAGGAATTTTGCTGCAGGAAGTCAGTTGCTTAGAAACCGCCAGGCGGAACTCTTCCACAGGAGCGATGAAAAAGTTTTCCATAAGAAAGTCCAGCCATATTACTCCCTCAGATGCATTCCGCAAATCCTGGGACCGGTTTTGGAGGAAATTGACGCTGCCGGGCAAGTGCTTGAGGATGAGGTCAATGCAGTCGATGACAATCCTGTTGTAGATAAAGAAACCTGCAATGTCTATCACGGAGGCAATTTCCACGGGGATTATGTTTCATACGAAATGGACAAGCTGAAGATAGCCCTCACGAGGGTGACAATGCTTGCCGAGAGGCAGATGAACTACCTCTTCCATGACCGTATCAACGGCATCCTGCCGCCATTCCTGAACCTTGGAGTTCTAGGCCTGAACTACGGTATGCAGGCCTGCCAGTTCACGGCCACATCCACGACAGCCGAATGCCAGACTCTGTCCAACCCGATGTATGTTCATTCAATTCCTAACAACAATGACAACCAGGACATTGTTAGCATGGGTACCAATTCTGCGCTGATTTGCGCCCAGGTTGTGGAGAACTGCAGCCAGGTGATGGCAATCCATCTAATGGCATTGGCCCAGGCCGTTGACTGCCTCAATGTGAAGGAAAAACTATCTCCTGCATCGAAAATACTCTACACAAAGGTTAGGGAACTCGTGCCTGCATTTATTGAAGACAGCCCTAAATATATGGAAATCAAGGCTTTGCAGGAACTGCTCCTGAGAGGAATTCCGGGAACAATCGCATAGCTGAAAAAGGGAAAAGGAAAACAAGAATATGAAATCACTCAAAGAACTTTACAGAATAGGCCGCGGCCCGTCCAGCAGCCATACGATGGGGCCGATGAGAGCGGCAAGGATTTTCCGCTCCGAGCATCCTGAGGCCATATCATTCAAGGTTACCTTGTATGGCAGCCTTGCCGCTACGGGGAAGGGCCATATGACTGATGCATCTATCATTGATGAACTTGAGCCGGTGGCTCCGGTTGAAATAGTCTGGGAGCCTTCAGTATTTCTTCCTTTCCATCCTAATGGAATGAATTTCAAGTCATTGGCCCGTGAAGGCAATGTCAGCGGAGACTGGACTGTATATAGTGTCGGCGGGGGAGCTCTCTCCGAGGGTACTGATAATGACAGGTTTGCGACAGAGCCGGTCTATGACCTCGACAAGCTCACCGACATCATGCATTGGTGTGAGGAGAATGGCCGCAACTATTGGGAATATGTGGGAGAATGCGAAGGTCCGGATATTTGGGATTATCTCAATGAGGCCTGGAAGGCAATGCAGGAGGCAGTGGAACGGGGCATTGACCACGAGGGTGTGCTTCCAGGACCGCTCAACCTTGCTAGAAAGGCTCCTACATATTATGTCAAGGCGACAGGATACAAGAAATCGCTTCAGACCAGGGGCCTTGTATATGCCTATGCATTGGCTGTCAGCGAAGAGAATGCTTCTGGTGGCCAGATAGTTACAGCGCCTACCTGCGGAGCGAGCGGCGTGCTCCCGGCTGTTCTGTACCATCTCTACAAGGGACACGAATTTACTGACAAGAGGATTCTTCACGCTATGGCTACGGCCGGTATCATAGGCAATGTCGTCAAGCAGAATGCTTCCATTTCCGGTGCCGATGTCGGATGCCAGGGAGAGGTCGGGGTAGCCTGCGCAATGGCCGCAGCTGCAGCCTGCCAGCTTTTCGGCGGAAGTCCTTCACAGATAGAGTATTCGGCTGAGATGGCGCTGGAGCATCATCTGGGCATGACCTGCGACCCGGTTTGCGGACTGGTCCAGATTCCTTGCATTGAAAGGAACGCATTCGCTGCCACGCGAGCTCTGGACGCCAATCTCTATGCAGCTTTTTCTGACGGAAAGCACCGGGTGTCATTTGACAAGGTGGTGGATGTGCTCAGGCAGACTGGCCACGATATCCCTTCTCTTTACAAGGAAACCAGCGAGGGAGGACTGGCCAAGGGGTTCAAGCACTGATAATATAGTTCTCAATTAGTTCTACAAGGCGATCAACCGCTTCGTCCTCCGGAACGTGACGGAGAACCGGCTCCTTGCCGTGATAGATGGATACCTTGCCGTTGCCCTCCCCTACATATCCCCAGTCGGCATCGGCCATCTCGCCGGGTCCATTTACAATGCATCCCATCACCGCAATGACAATATTCTTGAGATGCCCTGTCCTGGCCTTGACCTTCTCGAAGGCATCCTGAAGATTATACATTGTCCTGCCGCAACCAGGGCAGGCAATGTATTCAGGCTTGTAGAAACGCCTTCTGGCAGCCTGCATCAGTTCATCTTCGAGATAAGAACCCGTACCTGAAGCGACAATGTCCACAGGACCGTCTTCCGACATATAGGTTCCGGAAATCTTTACATCATCCAACTCCTTGTCCAACAGCCGTTTGCCAAAATCGCAGGAGAAATCCAGAAGAAGTCGTTCCCGGCTTGGGGATTCATATACAGCCTCGGCACGCCTGCCCTCGACTTTCAGCGAACGCAGCGATGACCTCAGTTTTCCGTCATATCTGGAAGCAAGGTAACGGCCTACAGGAATCTCTTTCACCGGATCTTCTGTAAGCGAAACCCGGAGCGTATCACCGATTCCCTCGGAGAGCAAGGCGGATATTCCCACGCAGGACTTGATTCTGCCGGAATCTCCGTTGCCGGCTTCGGTGACACCGACGTGAAGAGGGAAGATTACACCGCTTTCCTCCATTTTTCGGTACAGACAACGGTATGCCTCGGTCATAACAAGAGTGTTACTTGACTTGAGGCTTATTGTAATATTATAAAAATCGTTTGATTTACAGAGATTTATCCACTCCATTGCAGCCTCGGCCATTGCCTGTGGAGTGTTACCGTAGAGATTGGTAATCCTGTCCCCGAGCGAGCCGTGATTGAGGCCTATCCGAATCGCAGTTCCGTTTTCGCGGCACACTTCAAGCAGTCTTGCAAGCTGCCTGGAAGCCTCATCGAAATCCTTATGGAAATTCCCGGGATTAATCCTCACTTTCTCGACATACGGAGCCACCGCAATGGCTGTCTCTGAGGAGAAATGAATGTCGGCCACGAGCGGCGTATGAATGCCTTCAGACCTGAGGATGTCACGGATAGCCTTCATCTTCGGGACATCTGCCAGACCGGGAACCGTAATGCGGATTATGTCCGCCCCAGTCTCAGCCATTCTACGGCATTGGGCCACAGTCTCTTCCACATTGTAGGTGTGCGTATTGCACATAGTTTGGACTGCAATAGGGCAGCCCTCTCCAATCTTGACGCTACCTATCTGCGCCTGGATTCTCCTGATCATTGTATATTAATGCTTTAGCTTCTTTCTTGAGAGCCGCCTTGGTCTTGCCTGTCCTCTTGGTCAGCTGAACGTGGATGCCTGCCGTAATGAGAATGTCGGAAGGATAAGCGAAGCGGTAATAATACTCGCTGTGGTAGTTCGGCTTGTAGAGTGACCCGAGAGATGCCCTGTAAGTGGCCTGGATATGGAATTCTATCGGGTCGAGAATCAGGCCGATGCCGGCCCCCGCCTTGGCTCCATAATCAAAGCGCCTGTCGTAGTCATAGAAGGTATTGGTGTATTGAGGGTCAAGACGTTCACCCTCCCTTTCCACGCTGAGCCTGTATCCAGCGTAAAGTCCCAGATTCACAATGAGTTTCAAATGCCAGACATCTATATGGAGGTGAGCGAGCATTGGAACTTCAATATAGCTGTATGTAGCCTTGGTGGCGCCGTCGACGCTTTCATTGTATTCTCCCGTCTCCTTGTCCTTCTTGAAGACATATCCGTCCTGGCCGAAAAGGACACCTGTCTGGAATCCGAAATAAGGCATATAGCCGAACATCTTTCCGTAACGGGTATAGGTGAGTCCGAAATTGTATGGCAACATAAGCATTCCCTGCTTCTTGCCCGGGTTGAAACGCATCTGGCTGAGAGAAACGCCGTACTGCACACCAATCATCGTATAGTCATTGATGGCCTTGGCCTTCTTCATCTTTACCGTGTCAAGGTATTCATCAGAGAATAATGGAACCAGGTCAATGCTGTCCAAAGGCACAGTCACAGCCAAACTGTCAATGCGTCCGGCCAAACTGTCTGCAACTACTTCCAATTTGGAAGTATCAGAAACAGATGCGGCCGTGGAATCTGCCATCGCCTTCTTCTGCTTCCTTGCCTCGGAGTTTAGTGGAATGAGGCATAAAAGGAGTGACGCGGAAATAATGTATAAAATCTTTCTTCTCATTCCAAATGTTTAATTATCAAACAGTTTTGCTACATCTATCTTCTGCTCCATCTCGGTGGACTCCTTGACCGTTATTAGGAATGTGCCATCCTTCAGCTTGAAGAACCTTACCTTCTCCGGCTGCCGGTGCTCAAGCAGGCTGCCGGTGTCCACAATACCGTTACGGTTCAGGTCTTCGGTTATCCTGATGGAATACTGGCCTTCCTTGAGATAAGGGAAAACCAATGTCGCATCTGACTCTATTATGTATGACCGCAGGACGTTGTCGCGTTTGTCATTCAGTAAATCAATGATATACTTATTGTTTACACCTGTCAGCAACAAAGTCAGGGAGCTCAATTTCTCATCCTTTGGCAATGATACCTTGACCTCCGTGCTGTCATTGTAGAAACCATTGATATCCCGGAACTTGCGATATGGAACCTTGAGCTTGTATTCGTATCCCGGCATCAGTTTGCCCTCCGGCCTGAGAGTGTATTTCCTGAGATTGAGGCTGTCACGCTCCACATTGAACTTCATTTTCGTGTCCCTCTGCTTCGGGTCGGTCGCAGTAAGGGTGAGCGAGTCGAAATTCTCATAGATGATAGGGTAGTTGAATTCTATTCCGAACCCGTACTGCTCCACGTTCTCCGGCTCCGCTGTCACTTTCATCACGCAGGTCGTATCCTCATGCTTCAGATCTCTCCTGGAACTCTTTGAAGCCCCTCCGGTATTCTCAGCAACGAGCTTGACATGCTCGGTGAAAGGGGAGAGTGTGCCAAGGGTATCCGTCTTGAGATAGTCCACATAGAGATGGAGAGTATCAGGCATACGCTTCCTGTCATTGATCCAGATTTCAAGACTGTCCCGTTCAATGTTGAACTGCGTAATCAGCCTGTTGGCGGGAAATCCCCGCACCCACATAGTGTCAATCTGTGCGTTCTGCGCCATGAATGTAATATAGGCTGAACGAGGGTCCTTTCTTACCTTATTGACTATCAGCTGCTTGGACGGTTTCTCCCGGAACATCAGCAACTCGTGCTCAGACTTTCTGGCCATACATTTGACCGTATCCTTCATATCGTATTTCTTGAGTTCCGGAAGCTCGTCGGATGCAATCATTGTCGGACGGATAATGCTGTCAATGAAGGCAATGCGGTCATTGTCAGGGTCATATATATTGTTGGAACTCTCATCCTTGACGGCATAG
Source organism: Candidatus Cryptobacteroides sp. (assembly GCA_051870135.1). GTDB lineage: Bacteria > Bacteroidota > Bacteroidia > Bacteroidales > UBA932 > Cryptobacteroides. The sequence goes on from JBJEBP010000361.1 coordinate 6,486, forward strand.
AGGCGGTATGTCGTGTCGGCAATGTTTCTCAAGGAGAAGTAGCCCCAGTCGTCAGTCTTTACTGCTGCATCTGGCCTGTGCAAGAATATGGCCGAGTCGCTGAGATCCTTGTAAAGCATCACAGTGACCCCCTTCATTGCCTGCAAAGTACTGCAGTCCAGGACTGTACCTGTCATCGCCATGGAGTCGATGTGCTCGCCAGTGGAGAACATGAGGGTGTAGCCCGGAAACATATTGCCCTCATTATTGTCTGCAATGGCATTGGTCAGGTCAAGGGTGTATGTTGTGTTTGAGTCAAGGTCGGATTCGAAATACACTATGAGCGACTTTCCCCGCATCCTGTACCGGGGAGTTTTCTCTAGAGGAGGAGAGAGGAATATCGACTTGGGGTCCTTTACTGTGACAAATTCATTGAATGTAATCGTAATCTCCGTCTTGTGACACGGGACATTGACCGTCCCGGGAAGCGGATTGAGCCCCACGATTACAGGAGGTATTGTATCCTTGTCTCCGCCGCTCGGAGGGGTGGATGTGTTCGCGCAGGAATGCGAAAAAAGCATTGATCCGAGCACGAGAGCCACCGGAATGGCCGGAATAAGTCTGTCAATTCTTATCTTCATATTCTAAATCTCTGTCCGCATAACATTCTGTATGCCTTTGATATTCTTGAGGTTGTCTATCATTGACTCAAGCACGGTCCTGTCGTGTACAAGCATATCAATATAGCCTTCAAATATGCCGTCCTCTGTACTGAGGTTGAGTTTTCTCATATTTACGCCCATAGCCACGGAAATGTAGCCGGTAATTTCGTTCAGGAGCCCGATTCTGTCAATGCCCTTCAGCATTATCCTGACAGGAAACGCAGTCTGCTTTGAACTGTCCCATCTCAACTTCACGATAAGGTTTCCGTGCTTGGAAGCCATTTCTCCGGCTTTGCGGCAGGTCTTCTTGTGGACAGAAACCGTGCCGTCCGGGTTGCGGAAGCCAACTACGGGATCACCCGGAATAGGCCTGCAACAATCGGAAATGATATAGTGTAGTCCGTCATTGTCATCATTTATGACATACTCCCTGCCCGAACTCGGCCATTTGAAACTCCAAGGCAGATGCCAGAAGCCCCTCTCCTTGCGTTTGCCTACAAGTTCTGCTATCTTCACCGGCTTGATAAAGCCGATACCGTACCTGAAGAGCAGTTCATCCGGATTCTTCAGTTCCAGGGCCGAAGCCAGATTTCTTGCCGTAATTTCATCATATTTGGCCCCGAGTGTCTCAAGTTGCTCTGACAGGGCCGTTTTACCTGCATTGACATAGCGGGCCTTGTCCTGCCGGAACCAGTCCATGACAATGCTCCTGGCATGTCTTGTCTGGAGAAAATCCAGCCATTCTGTCTTTGGTGATGAGTCCTCTGCAGTGATGATTTCGACCTGGTCTCCTGTCTTCAGGACAGTCGAGAGAGGCACAAGTTTCATATTGACCTTGGCCGCCATCGCATTGTGACCAATCTCAGTATGAATCATATAGGCGAAATCAAGGGCAGTCGCTCCTTTCTGTATTGATTTCTGCTCACCTTTCGGGGTGAATACCATTATGTTGGTGGAAACCAGGTCATTATGGATGATGTCAAGGAGTTCAAGGGCATTCACGTCCGGGCTGACAAGGATTTCCTTTACCTTGGACAGCCATTTGTCCATCTCGCTGTCATTCTCCCCGATATAGCCGTCCTGCTTGTATGCCCAGTGCGCGGCAATGCCTTTCTCGGCTATGTCATCCATTCTCTTGGAACGTATCTGGACCTCAATCCAAAGTCCCTTCATACTCATCAGGGTACAGTGCAGGGCCTCGTATCCATTGCTCTTCGGATGTTTCACCCAGTCCCTGACCCGGTCTGGTTTATAACGGTAAATGCCAGTTATAATGGAGAATACGTGATAGCACTGGTCTCTTTCTGACTCGGTGGAGCCTTGAGTCGGGGTGAAAATGATCCTGACTGCATAAAGGTCATAGACCTGCTCGAACGGAACGTGCTTGGTCTCCATCTTGTGCCAGATTGAATAAGGTGTCTTCACCCTTTTCTTGATGCGGAAATTGAAGCCGGCATCTGTGAGAGCCTTCTCAATGGGCGCAATGAATTCGTCAATGCTCTTTTCCTTGTCGGAGATATCCCTGTTGATCTTGGCGCTGATGTCGTTGTATGCCTCGGGCTCCTTGTACCTCAGCCAGATATTCTCCATCTCGGACTTGATTCCGTAGAGGCCGAGACGGTGGGCGAGAGGCACAAATATGAACATTGTCTCACTGAGTATCTTATCCCTCTTGTATTCGGGCATATACTCGATTGTACGGCAGTTGTGGAGCCTGTCCGCAAGCTTTATCAGGACAACGCGTACATCGTCATTGAGGGTAAGGAGGATTCGCTTGAAGTTCTCAGCCTGCATGCTCTCCGTTGCGTCATTGCCCTTTTTCTCCTGATTTTCAAGTACATTCTTGATTTTGGTAAGTCCGTCCACAAGTGAGGCAATCTTGTCGCCGAAAAGATTCCGGATATCATCTGATGTGTATGCCGTATCCTCCACGACATCGTGGAGCAATGCCGCAGCTATGGACTTGCAGCCCAATCCGATGTCACCGACCACTATCCTGGCAACTGCAATGGGATGGAGAATATACGGTTCACCTGAGCGCCGGCGTACATTCTTATGGGCCTCATTGGCGAATTCAAAGGCCTTCTGGACTATCTCAAGCTCATTTTCGCCTGCGCATCTCTTGCGGGCCACCTCCTTCAGGTCCGCATAGCTCCTCGAAATGATTTCGTAATCTTTCTGTGTGAATTCCGAAGCTCCCATCTTATTCTGTCTCAATGTTGTACTTGTTTACATTCTGGAATGCGTAGGATAACTCGGCCCCGATGAGAATGATGAACCAGCCGAAGTTCAGCCAGAACATAAAAAGAGGAATGGCTGCAACAGCTCCGTATATGGCGTTGAGCCTGGTCACGAATATCTGTGTCTCAAGGAAGAGGTACTGCATCAATGTGAATACCGGGCCTGAGAAGACCGCGGCCTTCAGGGCATTCCTGTAAGTTACGGGATAGTTCGGTATGAATTTGTACATTGCCGAGAATGTGAGTACCGATATCAGGCCGAACACAACCCAGCCGAGAAAGGACTTGATTCCGGCCGAGAATGCTACACCGCTCGGCACGAGGATGTCAAGCAGGCTGGAATATACCACCGAGCCGGTGAAGAAGAGCAGGACAATGAAAGGGGAGAGAAGCAGAATCACAAGGTAGAAAGAAAGCCGCTTCACTATCTTCCTGGACTTGTTCACTTTCCAGACATTGTTGAACACGGATTCCACGCACATCATCATCCAGATTACGAGCCAGCTGAAGAGGAAGGCACTCAGCATTCCCATTGTGCTGGACTTGGCCGTATTGATGATATTGTCGACAAAACCGAAGAGGGTATCGACTGCCTGCGGGTTTGTTATGTAAGTGGAAATCACGTGTTTGAGCGTTCCGTCCAGACCAATTCCTCCTGTAATGGCAATGGCAATGGCAATGAAAGGGACGGCCGCCATCGTGCAGAAAAAGCTCAATGCAACAGCCTGGAATCCTATCTTCTGGGCCGAAAATGTCTTGGCCGTTATCACTATCACGCGGAGATCCTTCACGAGACGGGCCCTTGCCTTTGATAGGTTGGCTATGTTCTCGTTCCAGATATCCTCCGAGAGGTAGTCCTTGAATCTTCTTATTTTCTTGTTCAGTCCCATTTTATATTTCAATGTCTGTCAGTCCGCCGGACCGGTCTAAACCATTCCTCCGAAAAGGTCGGTGGGGAAGTCTTCCTCGCCTGCGTTGTCCGTAGGGGAAACGGCTTCGCCCGTATTCTGGTCCTTGGACTCTGAATAGCCCGGCAACATTCTCATAAATGTCTCTTCATCAATAACTTCAATGCCCAAGTCAGCAGCCTTTTTCATTTTTTCCGGCCCCGGCTTTGTCCCCGCGAGAAGGTAGGTCGTCTTCTTGCTGAGCGACGAGCTGTTCTTGCCGCCATTCTTCTCGACCAGGGCCTTCATCTCGTCCCTCGAAATACTGAAATTACCCGAAATGACAATGGTCTTTCCGGCAAGAGCGGCGGAGAGATTTTCAGCCGGGGCATCCATCGAGAGTTTCAATCCCGCTGCCTTAAGTCTCTGTATTTCAATGATATGTCTCTCGTCCCGGAAGTAGTTCCAAATGCTTTCTGCAATGACATCTCCAATGTCCGGAACCGCAAGCAGTTCTTCCTTCGAGGCGGCGGCTATCTTGTCAATGTCTCCGAAATACCTTGCAACTGATTTGGCCGTGGTCTCTCCAACATATCTGATGCCTATTGCGAACAGCACGTGTTCGAAACCGACTTTCCGGCTGTCTTTCAGGCTCTCCAGAAATCTTTCCGCAGATCGTTCCTTCCAGCCTTCCAATTGGAGCAAGTCATCTTTCCTGAGGTCGTAAAGGTCTGCGGGAGTCCTTGCCAAATCAAGGCTATACAGCTGATCTACAGTTGCTTCGCCTGCAAGGATGTTCATCGCTTTCCGACCGAGGAAATGCAGCATCTTGCCCTTTATCTGGGTAGGACAACCGTCAATGTTGGGGCAGAAATACTTGGCCTCGCCCTCTTCCTTGACCAGTGGAGTACCGCAGTCCGGACAGATTTTCGGGAACTCCGGCCTTGTCGAATCCTGTGGTCTTCTGGACAGTTCCACGCCGGTAATCTTGGGTATAATTTCCCCGCCCTTCTCCACATAGACATAGTCCCCGACCCGGATGTCCATCTGGGCCATCATATCTTCATTGTTCAATGTGGCACGCTTCACGACTGTTCCTGAAAGCTGGACAGGGGATAGATTGGCAACAGGAGTCACTGCTCCAGTTCTTCCCACCTGATAATCAATAGATTCCAATCGGGTCAACGCCCTCTCCGCCTGGAATTTGTATGCTACTGCCCATCTCGGGAACTTGGATGTGTAGCCGAGTTCCGTCTGATACTCCAACTCATTGATTTTTATCACAATGCCGTCAGTGGCGAATGGCAGGAATTTCCTCTCTTTGTCCCAGTAGCTGATGTATTCCTCTATTTCATTGATTCCACGGCAGATTTTCCGCTTGTCCGATATGGGAAGTCCCCAGGAAGCGGCCGCCCGCATTGCTTCGTCGTGAGTGGAAAAATTGATGTTAGGACTCGGGATATGGTACAATGTGCACCAGAGTCCTCTTCTGCCAACTTCCTCAGGGTCAAGAAGTTTCAATGAGCCAGAAGCGGCATTTCGGGGGTTTGCGAAAGGTGCGTCCTCATTGTCAATCCTCTCCTTGTTCAGCCTGTCGAACGACTCGTAAGGCATCAGGATTTCACCCCTGATTTCAAATTCCTCAGGATATCCGCTGCCCTTGAGCCTGACAGGTATGTTGCTGATTTTCCGCACATTGTCGGTCACGTCATCGCCGATTACACCGTCCCCGCGGGTCAATGCCCTGTAAAGTTCCCCCTTCCTGTAGGTCAGGCAGATAGCAGTGCCGTCAAACTTCAGTTCGCATGAGAAAGAGAAGGGCTTTCCCAACGATTTTGAGGCTCTTGCGACAAAGTCCTCTATTTCCCCGATATTGTACGTATTGCCGAGGGAAAGCATCGGATATTTATGAGGATACTGCTCGAATTCCTTCTTGACTGAAACGAGGACCTTGCCCGTCTGTGTCCTGTTTTCAAGATCGCTGCCGACCTTTCTGGTAGGGGAGTCCGGCGTGATTAGGTCAGGATATTCATTTTCAAGGGCTTCCAGCTCATACATCAGATGGTCATAGTCGTAGTCGCTCATTGTCGGAGCGTTCTCGACATAGTACTTGCGGCTGTTCTCCCAGAGAATTTCCCTGAGTTCGTTAATCCTTATTTCGGCCTGTTGTCTGTCCATATTCCATACTGTATTGCGAACCGCATCGGCCCCGGATTTATTCCGGACATCGCAGAATACAAATTTAATCCTTTTTTTGTGGATTTTTTGCTGAAAAATAGATAATTTTGCACCCGGAAACAGAATATTCAATTCAAAACTATTTCAATAACATGAAAGACGCAGTAATTATCTTGTGCGGTGGCGGTCCAGCCCCGGGTATGAATTCAGTTTCAATGAGCGTAGCCAAGACATTCCTTTCCAAGGGCTACAGGGTAATCGGCCTTCACGGAGGTTATTCAGGTCTCTTCAGCAAGAATGCACGCACTGAGGATCTCGATTTCTTCATCGCTGACCGTTTTTGGAACAGGGGTGGTTCATATCTCGAAATGAGCCGTTTCAAACCGACTGACAAGGATTTTGAGGAGAACTTCAACCTTGACCTTTTCAAGGACAACAATATCAAGCTTCTCGTGACCATCGGTGGCGATGACACCGCATCAACGGCCAACAGGATTTCCAAGTTCCTGACAGCCAAGGGCTATCCTATCGCAAACATACATTGCCCGAAGACCATTGACAATGACCTTCCTCTTCCTGCAAACGCTCCGACATTCGGATACAACTCCGCAAAGAATGAGGGTGCACATCTTGCACGTACAATCTACGAGGATGCCCGTACTTCCGGCAACTGGCTCGTAATCAGCGCAATGGGCCGTACCTGCGGTTCTCTTGCACTCGGTATCGGCGAGGCAACACACTGCCCGATGACCATCATTCCTGAGATGTTCAACAAGACAGCGATGACTCTCGACAAGATCATCCGCCTTTCCATCTCAGCTATCCTCAAGAGGAAGATTATGGGCATCAACTATGGTACCGTGGTTGCCGCTGAGGGTCTTTTCCACGATGCAGGTGTAGCCCAGGAGGCTGCCGACGCTGGCATTCACTTCACTTATGACGATCATGGCCATCCTGAGCTCGGAAAGATTTCCAAGGCTGTCCTCTTCAATGACCTCCTCGAGAAGAAGTTCAAGGCTCTCGGCCTCAAGGTGAAGAGCCGTCCGGTGGAAATCGGTTACGATGTACGTTGCCAGGACCCGGTTGCATACGACCTCACATACTGCACCGAACTTGCGATGGGTGTTTACCAGCTCTTCAGCGAGGGCAAGACAGGCTGCATGGTCTATGTGGACGCATTCGGCAATGTATCACCTCTCTATCTTGCTGACCTCCAGGACCCTGAGACCGGAAAGATTCCTCCTCGCGTAGTGGACATCAATGCCGGTACAGCCCAGAACTACTACAAGTATATCGCACACTACATCACTCCTGAGGATTACGAGGCCGTAAAGGCTCTCGGCATCGCAGATCCAGAGTCTTACGACTTCAAGAAGATTCTTGAGTGGTAGAAGTTTATATCACTGAATGATTGAGGGTGGCTTTTTGCCGCCCTCTTTTGTGTTTCGGGCATAGATTATGCAGCAAATAAAGGAAAATGAAATTCAATGGAAAAGATCATAATCTATCAGATGTTTCCCAGGTACTGGGGTGACCGGGACGGGAGACAGAAAAAAAATGGAAAACTGAGCGAGAACGGGTGCGGAAAATTCAGCAGCATCGATGAACCGTCCCTGGAGTACTTCAAGTCTTTGGGCATCACTCATATATGGTTTACCGGCATTGTCCGCCACGCTACCGGAACCGGCACGGACGGATGTACAGCCTCTTCTCTTGACTGGGTAAAGGGCAAGGCAGGATCTCCATACGCTATTACTGACTACTATGACGTGAATCCGTATCTTGCTGATTCAGCGGAGGATAGGATGGATGAGTTCAAGAAACTCGTGAAGCGGACACACAAGGCCGGCATGAAGGTCATCATTGATTTTGTGCCGAATCACGTGGCAAGGGATTACACTTCATTCACGGCAATGCATCCTTCTCCTACGGGAATGCCTTCTCTCGGTGCGGATGATGACAAAACGGTACACTGGAAGGAGGAGAATGACTTTTTCTACTATCCGGGGAAAGCATTGAAATTACCTGTCAAGTCGCAGACCTACAATGAATTGCCTGCTCTTGCCTCGGGTAATGCCTACACGCCTGAACCGAGCGTTAATGACTGGTACGACACAGTCAAGCTGAACTATTGCGACACACATACCGGAACTTGGGACAAGATGCTCGACATAGTCAGGTTCTGGGCCGGTATGGGAGTGGACGGTTTCAGATGCGATATGGTCGAGCTGGTCCCAGCAGACTTCTTCACCTGGCTAATCAAGGAAATCCACAAGCAGTATCCGGATATCATATTCATTGCCGAGGTATATCAGAAAGAACTGTATTCCAAATATATACGGGAAGTCGGCTTCGACCTTTTGTATGACAAGTCCGGAATGTATGACACAGTCCGCGCCATCGTCCAGAAAAACGTCGATGACAGCGGCGTTCCTGTAGAGGCTTGGCAGTCAACGAGAAAAATCACCTGGAACTGGCAGTCGCTCGGGGATTTGCAGCCTTATATGCTGAATTTTCTGGAAAATCACGATGAGCAGCGTTTCGCCTCCGATTTCTTCGGGAAGGATGCGGCGAATGTCTTCGCCGCCCTGTATGCCTCATTGTATTTCAACAGGGCCTCGTTCATGGTTTATTCTGGACAGGAAGTAGGAGAGAAGGGGATGTATCAGGAAGGGTTCAGCGGCAAGGATGGCCGCAGCACCATTTTCGACTGGTACACAGCAGACAAAGTCAGGAAACTGTGGCGATATATTCACGGAGACGGGAAAGCTCTTGACAAAAAGGATGTCGCGCTACTTGAAAGATATCGGTTGGCATTGAGGGAAGCAACTGAAAATCAAGCGATAAGATGCGGCTCGACATACGATCTCTGCTATTGCAATCTTTCGTCGGACGGTTTCTGCGCTGACAGGCATTTCGCTTTCCTGAGGGATTGCGGGGATGAAACAATGCTTGTAGCCTGCAATTTCTCAGGAGTGGATGCAGAAATGGAACTGTCAATCCCTGAACACGCCTTCCAATGGCTGGAACTTTCTGAGACAGAGAAGCTTAACAATAATAAGCCTATCCGCGTGAAGGTTCCTGCAATGGATGCCACGGTGGTGAAACTGAGCTGATGTCAATTCGGAAATATCAATCGTCGGCCGGCTTTTCCTTCGGGAGGCCGGCTATTGCTTTGTTTGACTTGTGGTCAATAAAGGCAGCCAGTTCCTTCGGGAGAATCTTGATAGATGCATATTTGTATTCCTTCACGCATTCCAGTCCTGCGATTGCGTCGAAGTCAATGTTGCCGTCGAGTCCGTAAACAGTATCTACGGAAAGGTAACCAATGCCCAATGATGTAATATTCTGGAAGAAATGGGTGCCCTGGCTTGGCTCGACCCTGAAGCCGGGCAGACCGTATTCCACTATCATCTTGGCCTCCGAAATATCGCTCCAGCTTACCGGGATGCCCAGGAACGGGTCAGCTGTGCCCCATCTGCCCGGTCCGATAAGCAGGTAGCCTCCGTCCTTGCCTTTGAACTCATTGTTTATGGATGCAATCTCGGCTGCCATTTCCCTTGTCCTTGTCGAATCGAATTTTTCCGGAGGAATGCATACAATATGATTGATACCGCTTATGACTCCTACCCCAAGTGCTTTTTCCGAAGAAACAATAACCTTGTCCAATCCTGATGCAAAAGCATCATAATCGACCTCGGAATCTGCTGAGAATGAACTGATTGGCCTGACCTGAAGGAGCTTCAGCGAGAGGTCACCGTTGTCCCTTAAATCGGCTGCGAATTCCATCTCAACCTCGCCGAGAAGTTCCTTCCTGCACATTCCCATTATCTCGGACAGGGCTTTGGCAAGAGGATATTTTCCGTATTTCAGGATTGCATCGAATGTGACAATGCGGGATCCACGGACCTGTACCCCCGGCACGATACGCTGGTCCGCAAAACTGTAGGTCGAGAACACCAAGTCATTGTGATTGAATGACTCAATGGCATCTGTAACTGAAATGTGCGCGAAATTGACGCTCTCATTCCTCGAGATTTTGAATGCTCCCGGCCTCAAGTCGAGGGCGTACATTTTCTTCTGGCAATCCCGCATTGCGAGTTCAGGCTGGGACAACTGGAGAATCTTCTTCGGGAATTTAGGACTGAACCTCAATGTCTTGCCCCCGTCCACAACGGATTTTCCGAGGCCGAAGACAACATTGACAATTCCGTCCTCGGCTTTCTCATTGGCGATAGGGTAGAAATTCACGCTCCTTCCCACTCCTGAGATGAGAGGGTAATAAAGGCCATCGTGTTCTGATCCGCAGATGCTCTGGAGGATGACAGCCATCTTTTCCTCGCTCTGGAGATTGCCTGTTGACTGGACATAGGTTCTGCTGCCATTGTAATATGCTGACGCATAGACACTTTTTATCGCCTTGTCTAGCATACGCAACATTTGGTCCTTGTTCTCGGTCAGCGGAATCATATAGGTGGAATAGACTCCGGCGAATGGCTGGTAGTTGCTGTCCTCCAACTTGGAACTGGACCTGATGGCGAGTGGGGAAGTGACTGTCTTGAGATATACCCTGAGTTCGCCGATGAGCCTCTCAGGAAGCCTGGAAGCCACGAATTCCGAAAGAATTTCAGAGTCGGAAAGCTCGGAGTCAATGACGTATTGGAGACCGTTCTCCATTATGAACTGGTCGAAGTAGTCAGTTGTAATGACGATGGTCCTAGGTATGGATATATTGATTCCAGAATAGGCGAATGACAGGGAATACTTGTCAATCAGCTTGTTAAGGAATGCAAGACCCCTGGCTTTTCCACCAAGTGACCCATCCCCGAGGCGGGCGAATGAGACGTATTTATCGTAGTTGTCGGATGAAAATTCAGCAATGATTCCACGTCCGATAGCTTTCCGGTAAATCTGGATTTCATTGATCAGATATTCCCTTGCCTCAGATGCAACTTCGTGATGAACTCTTCTGAACTTCTCTCCGAGAGGGAAGAGTCCCCTGGCAAAGAACCACTTGGAGAACATGTTTCTGGATGTGTTCCTCACCAGGACATCATCCGGAACGTTCCCTATTACCTCTTCAAGTTCCTGAAGGTTGGCGGCCCGGCCGTATTCCTGGCCCTTCCTGTCCCGAAAAACAAAGTCGCCGAAGCCGAATTCGGACTTGATATAGTCAGAAAGCTGAAGGAAAAGTGTCCTGGAGTATTTTCTGAGAAAGCCTACGCCGATTTTCTGCGCAGTTTCCGCAAGACTTCCCTGGGATGACTGGAGAAGAACCGGCATATGAGGGTCATCATTGCGGATATAGTTCACAAGATCAATCCCGGCATCGAGTTTCTCTGTAGATGGAGCATCCCCTTTGTGGACAACCATGCCTACATCCGAAATAATACCAAGGAAGTGTCCACGATATTTCTCATATATTTCACGGGCTTCATCATAACAGGTGGCAAGCAGGATTTTTGGTCTGGAGCGCTTCCTGTTCTTCTGCTGGTCTTCGTTCAAAGTCTCCTTGAGGAACTCGTTGCTTTGCGTAAGAATCAATTTATATAATTCAGGCAAATACGTTGAATAGTAACGAATTGAATCTTCCACAAGGAGTATTGCCTGAACCCCGACCTCGAGGATGTCATTGTCAGCATTGTGCTTATCCTCGAAGAGTTTTATGATAGCGAGAATAAGATCGGCATTGCCGTGCCAGCTGAAAACGAAATCCACCGCGGAGTCGGTCCTGGATGTGATTTTGCGGCGTATTTCACGTGAATAATGCATGAGCAGGACAAAAGGAATATTCCGTCCGTTCTCCTTCAGTTCCGAGGCAAGCGGGAATATATCCTTGTCAATCTCATTATACATGCAGATAATCATATCAATGTCAGGCTCTTGCGCAAGAATTTTCCTGGCATCGTCCGCTGATTCCGCCCACTCGAATGTAGGTGGATCGGACATATTCAGGCCCACATATTCCTTATAGACCTGCGACTCAATCTGGCCGTCCTCTTCCATGATGAATGCATCGTAGTTGCTGCAGATCATCAGGATGCGCCTGATTCTGATTTTAATCAGGGAATTGTAGTCTGGAGTCCTGAAATCCTCAGGTCGTATGTTGCTGTAATCTATGTCCATAGTATGGTGTATATGGTTATCGCAAATACCTGTAAAACAGGTATTTATCTGTACTCTCAGAAGAGCGTCTCCTGAATTCGGCGACGGTGATGGCGGTGGCAATGGCAGCATTGAGGGACTCTGAGCCGTTTTCTTTGTAGCGTGGAATCAGGAGCCTTTCGGTGACTTTCGCTCCCACTTCGGCTGAAATCCCGTTTGACTCATTGCCTATGACAATGAGGGACGGTCTGCCGATGCCGCATTCCAATTCCTGCCTGTAAAGGTCAGAACCATCGAGAAATGTACCGTAAACTTCTCCGCCACAATCTTTTACAATGTCGCAAAGCATCGGAATCGGGGCATAGTGGAACTTGACACGGAAAATCGCGCCCATCGTAGCCTGGACTACTTTGGGATTGAATATGTCCACAGTGTCGGGACTGGCAAACACGGCCTTGACATTGAACCAGTCTGCAATCCTTAGAATGGTCCCGAGATTGCCCGGATCCCTGATTGAGTCCAAAGCTATGAACAGTCCGGCGCCGCCTAAAGCATTTCTACAGGTATCTTCCGCTTCTATCTTGATATCCAATGGTTTCCTAACTAATGCAAGTACTGGAGAACCGGATACTGTCGCAGATATTCTCTGCATTGCGGCATCGCCGATTTCATCTCTTCTGTATATTTTCTCTACAATGAAACCGGAACG